>JBKPBU010000193.1:0-9815 GCA_046727015.1 Candidatus Methylomirabilota bacterium
CTGGCTCGCCGCTCCGCTCGGCCGCATGACGCCTCCGGTGGAGGCGCTGTGCCGAGGATTGCCAGATGGACGAAGCCGCCCTCCGAGAGCTCGTCCGCCGCGTCATCCGGCGCCAGGAAATCCCCAATCGACGGCCAGACCGCACATGGGGAGGGCCGGGAACCGGCATCTCATGCGCGATCTGTGATGCTCCAGTCCGCAAGGAGGACATGGAGCTCGAGATCGAGTTCGCCTTCGACGGGGACAAGCCGGGCTTTGCCGTCTATCACGTTCACGGTCCGTGCTTCGCCATGTGGGAGCTGGAGCAGACGATATCGAAGGACGGCGACCCAGCTCACTAGGCCCGCACGGTCTCGCCGCCGCCGGGATCCGCGGAGGCCTCGTGTCCGCTATGTCGGCTAGACGACAGACATCGCGTGTCAGGCCGTATTAGAGTGCGAGCGATCTCGACACTCTCTCTCGACGGAACGGCCGCGGTGCTGAGCCGACACAAGGAGAGCATCTCTGCCAAGCGCTTCAGGAAGATCGACTCCGCTGAAGAATCGGATTCTCGCCGGCCTGCCGCGCAAGGACTATGCGCGAATCCTGCCCGACCTGGCCCCCACCACGCTGGAGTTTGGCCAGATCCTGTACGAGCCGGGGAGCGTGATGCAATGGGCGTACTTTCTCGAGACGGCGATCGTCTCCAGTCTTTTTCTGGCGGCGGATGGAACGTCGGTCGAGGTGAGCGCGGTCGGTATGGAAGGCATGATCGGCATTCCCATCGTGCTCAAGTCTGACTCGGCGCCCTATCGCACGGTGGTCCAGCATCCCGGCACCGCCTTGCGGATGAAAGCCGACGTGCTTCAGAAAGAATTCGACCGCTGCGGCGTATTTCATACGTCATTGCTGAACTACGTGCACATCCTGCTCGTGCAGCTCTCCCAGTCGAGCGCCTGCAACCGGTTCCATACGATACGGGAGCGGCTGTGCCGCTGGCTGCTCGCCTCCCACGACCGCGCGGGCTCGAACGAGCTGAACTTCACGCAGGAGTTTCTCGCGCAGATGCTGGGGGTGAACCGCGGCAGCGCCAATGAAGCGGCCAGCGCCCTGCAGACGGCAGGGCTCATCCGCTACCGGCGGGGCCGGATCACCGTCCTCGATCGCGCGGGCCTGGAAGCGATGGCGTGTGACTGTTACCAGGTCGTCAAAGGCGAGTCCGACCGCTTCTTCGACTCCTCACGATAGGGTGGGCAACCTCTATGAGTCCGGTCACGCCGGGCGGTGTCTCCCGTCGGATCCTGGTGGCCGATGACGATCCTGACGGCGCGGAAACGCTGGCGGTCATGCTGCGCTCGAATGGCCATGAGGTACGGGTGGCCGGTGACGGCCCCGCCACGCTGGAGGTCGCGAACGATTTCCGGCCTCAGGTGGTGCTGCTCGACCTCGGCATGCCAGGCATGGACGGCTACCAGATCGCCCGCAGGCTGCGGCAGATGGATGGCCTCGACAAGTCGCTGCTCGTAGCCTTGACCGGCTACAGCCGGGAATTGGATCGTCAGCGGGCGTACGAGGCAGGGTTCGACGTGTTCCTCGTCAAGCCCACGTCTCCCAAGGTCTTGTGTGAGATTGTCATGCAGTCTCGCCGCTGACCACGCACCCACCCCGAACGGCCGGCCGCGAAGCACATCGTTCTCTATCGTGCTAGATTTGGCCGCATGCGGGCGGCCCACGGCATATTCCTGGCGGTGAGCTGCGGCGCAATCCAGTACGAGCGTCCATGAGCGGCGCGATCGCCGTCGGACAGGACTTCCCGCAGGGCATCCGTTGGGGCCGCCGGGTGCGCCGGGTGGCCCGCAGCGGCGTGGTCGTCGGGGGCGCGCTCGTCGCGCTTCTCGTGATCGGCGTCGCGGTGTCTGCACCCCTCGTCGCGCCACATGCACCCGATGACCCGAACTTCGACCTCATCGAGGCCCGGCCGGGGCCGAAGGCGTGGTTCGGCACCGACCGCTTCGGGCGCGACATCCTGAGCCGGGTCATCTACGGATCGCGCATCTCGCTCTACGTCGCCGTCGTGTCGATCGGCGCGTCCATGGTCCTCGGCGGGGCGCTCGGCCTCACGGCCGGGTACGCGGGCGGCGCGTGGGACAATGCCATCAACCGCGTGATGGACGTGTTCTTCAGCATCCCCGGCCTGCTCCTCGCCGTCGGCATCGCCGCCATGCGCGGACCCGGGGTGAACAGCGCCGTGCTCGCCATCGCCATCGTCTACACCCCGCTGTTCGTGCGCGTCATGCGGGGCCCCGTCCTCGCCGAGCGCGAGAAGGACTACGTCGAGGCCGTCCGCGCGCTCGGCGCCACCCGCGTGGCGGTGGCGCTCAAGCACGTGCTGCCCAACGTGCTCTCGCCCTTCGTCGTCCAGGGCACGGTCGCCTTCTCGCAGGCCGTATTGATCGAGGCCTCGCTGAGCTACCTGGGACTCTCGGCGCAGCCGCCGACGCCCTCGTGGGGCAATATGCTGAACGAAGGGCGCACCTATCTCGAGACCGCGCCGTGGATCTCGGTTTTCCCCGGCATCGCCATCATGGTGACGGTGCTCGCGTTCAACCTGCTCGGAGACGGCCTTCGTGACGTGCTTGACCCCAACTCGCAGTAGCGACGACCCAGAGGAGGAACGGCCATGACGACCGACCACGAGCACTCCAACCCCGCCGGCTTGACCCGGAGGCAGATGCTGAAGGTCGCGGGCGTGACGCTCGGCGCCATGTCCGCCGGCCGGCAGGCCTGGGCGCAGGCGCCCAAGCCGGGAGGCAGCTTCGTCTCGGCGCAGACCACGGAGGCGACGGGGCTCGACCCGCAGCTGGTGCCCGCGCTGTCCCGGAGCCGGCGCTCGCCCATGATGTACAGCCAGCTCGTCCGCTTCGACGGCGACATGAACCCCGTGCCCGAGCTGGCCGAGTCGTGGCAGATCAGCCCGGATAGCCTGACGTGGACCTTCAAGCTCCGGCAGGGCGTGAAGTTCCACGACGGCCAGGAGCTGACTTCCGCCGACGTCAAGTTCACGTTCGACCGGCTGTTCGAGAAGTCGCCGGGAAAGTCGGACTTCATCGCCGTGGACAAGGTCGAGCCCGCCGGCCGCTACGCGGTCAAGTTCATCACCAAGGAGCCCTTCGCCGGCCTCCTCGCGGCCCTGGGCGGGTTCTGGGGCTTCATCATCAGCGAGGCCGGGATCAAGAAGTACGGTGACCTCAACAAGGCCGCGCTCGGCACCGGGCCCTTCATGCTCGAGGACTGGAAGGTCGAGCAGCAGCTGTCGCTCAGGCGGAACCCCAACTACTTCCGCAAGGGCTTGCCCCACGTGGACACGCTGACCCTGCGGGTCATCCCGGACGAGGCCAACATCGTCGCCGCGCTCAGGACGGGGCAGATCCACCACGCCTTCCTCGAGGACAACAAGGACTACAACCTCCTGAAGGACGAGAAGGGGCTGACCGGCTACCGCAGCTCGCGGCTCGGCTACGACTTCCTCAACATCAACGCGAGCCGCGGCCCGCTCAAGGACGTGCGGGTACGTCAGGCGATCAGCTGGACGGTGGACCGCAGCCAGGTGATGCGGGTCGCCGCCTCCGGCTTCGGCCGGCTGACCGCGCCGGCGACCGCGCCCATGAAGCAGTGGCAGCTGCCCGAGGAACAGTGGATGCGCTACTACAAGCCCGACCTGGACAAGGCCAAGAAGCTCATGGCCGACGCGGGATTTGCCTCGGGCTTCACGGTGAAGCTCGGGGTCATCCCGACCTTCCCCACCATGGTCTCGGGCGCCCCGGTCATCGCGGCCCAGCTCAAGCGCATCGGCATCACCGCCGAGATCGAGAACGTCGAATACGCCGTGTGGATCAAGCGGTGGCTGGCCAAGGATTTCGACATGACGATGAATACCACGCCCGGCTACGCCGATCCGGACACGGCCTTCTTCCGCGCGCTCCACTCGACGAAGGGCCAGAACTGGAACAGCTGGAGCGTGCCGGAACTCGATGCCTTGCTGGAGGAAGGCCGCCGGACCATGGACCAGAAGAAGCGGAAAGAGATCTACGACCGCGTCCAGATCCTGATCCTGGAGAACGTCCCGCACCTCTGGCTCTTCTCGGCGGAGACGATCGACTTCACCCAGGCGTCGGTCAAGGGCTTCAAGCAGCACCCGACGACCCTGCTGTACGGCTTCGACGGCGTCTGGCTCGACAAGGCCTGAGGCGGCCCGCTCAGGAGCGTCGTCCAGGGCATGAGCCGGTACCTCGCGGTGCGTCTGTACTCGATGGGCCTCACGCTCGTCGGGCTCACCGTGCTCGTGTTTCTGATGCTCCGGCTCGTCCCGGGGACGGTGGTCGAGCAGATGATCGGCGCCGACGCCGTCGTCAGCCAGGCGATGGTGGACCAGCTGAAGGCTTTCTTCGGGCTCGACCAGCCGTGGTACGTCCAGTACGTCAAGTGGGTCGGCCGGCTCTCTCACGGGGACCTGGGCACGTCGTGGCGTACCGGCAAGCCCGTGATCCTTCTCATCCTCGAGCGGCTGCCCGTGACGCTCGAGCTGACCACGCTGTCGGTGGGATTCGCGCTGGCGCTCGGCATGCCGGCGGGCATTCTCTCGGCGATACGGCGCGACCGCGCGATCGACCAGGTCACGCGCGTGGGGACGCTGCTGGGACTGTCGGTCCCCGTCTTCTGGCAGGGGACGATGCTCATTCTCTTCTTCTCGCTTTACCTCCGCTGGATGCCGCCGATCGTCTGGGTGGATCTGGTCACGGATCCCCGGCGAAATCTGACCATCATGCTGCTGCCCGTGGTGTGCCTCGGCACGGCCAGCGCCGCCAACATCGCGCGCACGACGCGCGCCTGCATGCTCGACGTGCTGCGCTCGGAGTACGTGCGGACGGCCGCGGCCAAGGGGCTGGCCCGGCGCGTCGTCATCCTGAAACACGCGCTGAAGAACGCCCTCATCCCGGTGGTGACGGTGGTCGGGCTCCAGGCGGGCATCCTGCTCGGCGGTACGGTCGTCGTCGAGGAGGTGTTCACGCTCCCCGGCGTCGGGCGGCTGGTGCTCTGGTCCATCTACCAGCGGGACTACCCGGTGACGCAGAGCACCATCCTGTTCATCGCGGTCCTCTTCATGGCCATCAACCTGGTTGTCGATCTTCTCTACCGCTACCTGGATCCGCGAATCCGGTACGCGGGCTAGTCGCGGGCTCATCATGTTCTAGGCGTTCCCACTGGGGGGGGTTGCGTGAGAGAGCTTGTGTTCGCGCTCGAGTTCAGGGGAACGGCAGGACCCGTCGAGGGGTCGGCGATGACCCGCCGCGCCAGGACGTCCGCGCCCAGCCAAGTGCTCCGCGTGGTCATGGGTGCGGAGTCCATGGAAGCGGGCATCGAGCCGGTGAGCGGGGACCCCGCAGTTCTCGAATCAACCGTCGAGCGCTTTGCCGACGGCAGCTTCATCGAAGCGGGGATCATCGCGTACGGAGGCCTGGGCCGGATCTCGTTCTCGACTATCGGCAAGGGCACGGTCGGTCCCAGTCCGGCCGACGGGTGGGTTCACGGGGCAGTCATGTGGGTCGTCACCGGGGGCGACGGCTGGTTCGCCGGCGCCCGTGGACTGATCACGTCGAACTTTGTCGCGAGCGGCGGGGGCGAGGTGATCGACAATCAGTTCGCGCGGATCTATGTGTCCTGACCATAGTGCTGTGACGACCCGGCTCCTTCCCTGGCAGCGGCTCAGCCTTCGCGTCGCCGCACTGTTCGTGGCGGTGACACTGCTCGCGGTGGGCCTGGTCGGCTCCCTGATCTACGAGCAGCAGAAGGGCGACCTCGAGGAGACGCTCGGGACGCTGCTCCTCAACATCGCGCGCACGGGCGCGATCCTCGTCGATCCCGCGCAGCACATGGAGGCCGAGCACGCGGGCGGCCGGGATTCGAACGCCTACCGGCGCGTGCGGGCCGCGCTGGCCGCGATCCAGGACGAGAACCGTCTCGCCACGCCGATCTACACCCTCACCGATTACGACGCGGAGCGGCGGCAGGCGCGTTTCCTGGTCACCAGCCGGGGACCGGGCGCTCCCGGCGAGCCGTACCCGCTGGTGGCGGAGCTGATCGAGCCGCTCGGTCGCGCCTTCAGGGACGGCGTGGCCACCCGCACGGCGATCTACCACAACCAGAGCGGCACCTGGATCACGGCCTTCGCGCCGATCCGGGATCGCGCCGGGCGGACAGTGGCCGTCCTCGACGTGGACTACTCGGTGGACGTCTACCTCCGGCGCCTGGCCAAACTGCGCAACACGGTGCTGGGCGCCTCGCTCGCCGGCGCGCTCGGCGCGCTGGTCGTCGGCGTGCTCCTGGCCCGGCGCGTGACCGGGCCGATCAGCGCGCTGACCGGCGGCGTGGCGCGGGTGGCGGCCGGCGACCTCTCGCAGTCGCTGCCGGTGCGCTCGAGCGACGAGATCGGGCAGCTCACTCGGGCGTTCAACGAGATGCTGGAGGGGTTGCGGCAGCGCGACTTCATCCGCGACACCTTCGGCCGCTACGTTTCGCCGGAGGTCGCCCGGACGCTGCTGGAGTCGCCGGAGGGGCTCCGGCTGGGCGGGGAGAAGCGCGAGGTGACGATCCTGATGTCCGACCTCCGGGGCTACACGCACTTCGCCGAGCGGGGCAGCCCCGAGGACGTCATGGAGGTGCTCAACGCCTATCTCGCCCAGATGGCCGACATCGTCATCGCCCACGGCGGCACCATCAACGAGTTCATCGGCGACGCCATTCTTGCCGTCTTCGGGGCGCCGATTGCCCACCCCGATCATGCCGAGCGCGCCGCCGCGGCCGCCCTCGCCATGCAGGGCGCCATGACGGAGATCAACCGCGCGCACGCCGACCGCGGGCTGCCGCGGTTCGAGATGGGGATCGGCATCAACACCGGCGAGGCGGTCGTCGGCAACATCGGCTCCGAGCAACGCGCCAAGTACGCGGTGGTCGGCAGCGCGATCAACCTCGCCGCCCGGGTCGAGGGGTGCACGGTGGGCGGCCAGATCTTTCTGAGCCCGTCCACCTGGGAGCGCCTGCGCGACCTGGTCGAGGTGGGCGTGCCCGTACCGGTCGAGTTGAAAGGGATCGCGGAGCC
Organism: Candidatus Methylomirabilota bacterium; assembly: GCA_046727015.1. Taxonomy (GTDB): domain Bacteria; phylum Methylomirabilota; class Methylomirabilia; order Rokubacteriales; family CSP1-6; genus AR37. Next base: position 7,136 of record JBKPBU010000193.1, read on the forward strand.
GCTCATGCTCTACGAGCTGCGCGCGATCGGCGGGCGCTTCGCGCGGCGCCTGCCGGAGACGGTGATCGAGGCCGAACACCAGGTGGACGTGACCCTGCCGCTCACGTGCTGGGTGATCGAGGGCAAGGTCGTGCGTCCGGACGGTATCACCGGCGTCGTGCTCCGCCTGGGCGCCCGGCAGATCGACGTGCGCCTGGCCGCGCCCCTGGCGCCGCTCACGAACGTCCGGCTCCGGCTGAATTATCCCGGGCTCGGCTACGACTCCGGCGATCTCTACGGCAAGGTGGTCGGCGAGGAGACGCGCACCGGCGAGCGGATGACGCGCATCCGTCTCACGTCGGTGGACGCGGTCGACCAGAAGATTCTCGAGATGTTCCTCACCGGGTGAGGGCGCCGCGCCGCCTGCGCAGGCCGCCGGTGCTTTTTCCAACCGGCAATGGAGCCGAATTGACACGGTCTTGACATCCCTCGGCGGGCGGCTGATACAGTAGCGGCGCCCGCAGAAAGGATTCTCATGGAGACGGAGCCCTCGAAGAGCACCGGCTGGTTCTCGGTTGTGGCGCCGCTCTGGCCGCTCGGCCTGGCGCGGATCCTCTACGGCCTGCTCTGGTGGCAGCAGTCGAAGTGGAAGGTGCCCTCGGACGATTTCGGCCGGAAGTCCGGCGGGGGGCTGTGGTTCTGGGTGCAGCAGGAAATCCAGTACCCCACGGTTCCGGCCTTCAAGGACTTCCTCGTGAACGTCATGATCCCCCACTGGACCTTCTTCGGCTACCTGACGCTGGCGACGGAGACGTTCATCGGGGCGACGCTGATTCTCGGCCTCTTCACCCGGCTCGGGGCCCTCGTCGCGCTCGGCATGGCGGCCAATATCACGGTGGGCATTCTCAGCGTTCCCCACGAATGGGCCTGGACCTACGTCATGTTGATCACGTTCGCCGCCGTCTTTCTCCTGACGGGGGCCGGCCGCAGCTTCGGCGTCGATGCGTTCCTCGGCCCGCGCCTCGACGATGCGGGTGCCCGGGGCAGCCGCCCGGCGCGCATCCTGAGCTGGCTGACCTAGGATCGTCGCGTGGAATTCAGCGTCGGCGTCGGCCTCACCAATGCGTGCGACCTGGCCTGCGCCCACTGCTATCGCGACACGGAGCGCGTCGACCAGCTCACGGAGTCCCAGGTGCTCGGCGTCTGCAACTCCCTGCCGGTGCGCTCGCTCAACCTCGGCACCGGTGAGAACGGGCTGCATCCGGAGTACGCGGCCATCGTCGCGGCTCTCGGCGCTCGTGGCGTGAAACTTTCGCTGACCTCGAACGGGTACACGATCGAGCGCTCGTCCGACGAGACGCTCCGGGCGTTTCGCGAGCTGGAAGTCTCCATCGATTTTCCGACCAGCGCCGAGCAGGACGCGTTCCGAGGCCCCGGCAACTGGCGGCGCGTGATGGCGGGCATGGAGCGGGCCCAGCGGCTGGGGATCACGGTCACGGTCCTCTCCGTGATGATGAAGACCAACTACCGGCGGCTCGCCGACATCGCCAAGGTCGCCTTCGCCGCCGGAGCGAACTATCGCGTCAATGTATACCAGCCCGTCAAGACGGATGCGTTCACGCTTTCGTACGAGGAGTTCTGGGAAGGATTCAGACGCCTCCTGGCCGCGACGCGTCTCGTCAGTACCACGGAGCCGATTCTCAACGCGATGCTGGGAGAGCCCTTCGCTGAGAGCTCCGGCTGCGGCCGCCAGACCGTACGCGTGACGCCGAAGGGTGACGTTATCCCGTGTGTCTACTGGCACGCGTCGGACCTGCGAGTCGAAGAGCTCCCGGCCAATGGATCCGAGGGTGTGCTGGCGTCACCGCAATTCGCCCGCGTGCGGACCATTCCCGAGGTCTGCGGCGGTTGTCCGTTCGTCGCGACGTGCCACGGTGGCTGCGCCGGGCGGCGGGAGCTGGCTGGTGGAGTCGAGGCCCCCGACCCCTATTGCCCGCTCGTGCGCGGCGAGCGGGTCGATCTCGAGTGGGCCCCCGCCGAGCGGCGCGATTTGCTGAAGACGGGGAGCGCCTGCACGACGGTGCTGGGGCGCGCCTAGCGGCCGGGGCACCGCCCCCGCGTGCCCCTCGATGCTCACGACGCTCGTCATTCCGGCGCTCAACGAGGCGGGTATCATCGGACCGCTGATCTCGAGGATTCCCCCCGAGACCGTTGACGAGGTGATCGTGGTGGACAACGGCTCCACGGATGGAACGGCCGAGGCCGCCGGGAAGGCCGGAGCCCGCGTGGTGAATGAGCCGCGGCGCGGCTACGGGTCCGCCTGCTGGGCGGGGGTCGGAGCGAGCAGCCCTCGCGCCGAGATCATCGTCTTCCTCGATGGAGACGGAAGCCAGCGCCCCGAGGAGCTGCCGCTGGTGCTGGCGCCTATCCTCGCCGATCGGGCCGACTTCGTTCTCGGCGCCCGGCGGCTTTCCGGACGGCACCCGGGGCATGCCGCTCTCGGCACCCGCCTCGTGGCAGGCTTCATCTCGTGGCGCTACGCGCGGCACATCACGGACATCGGCCCGTTTCGTGCCATTCGCGCGGAGCTGTTCCGGCGGCTGGGCATGCGCGACCGGGCCTTCGGCTGGCCGGCGGAGATGGTCGTCAAAGCGGCGGCGCTCGGGGCGCGTATCGAGGAGGTGCCCGTGTCCCACGGTCC
>JBKPBU010000194.1:0-2650 GCA_046727015.1 Candidatus Methylomirabilota bacterium
CCGCGCCGTATTCGCACCAGGAGGTCGAGATCGCCGGCGCGCCCGTGCGCATCGCGCGCCGGAGCGAAGCGGTGACGCCCGGCTTTCACTGCTGGACCGCCGTCACCCATGCGGAAGCGCTGGGCAAGGCCCTTCGCGAGGCGGGCGCCGTCCCGGTGGGCGCCCTCGCGCTCGAGACGCTTCGGGTCGAAGCCGGCATCCCCGCGTACGGCCGGGACGTGGACGACGCCGTGATCCTGCCCGAGACGCGGCTCGACGCCTTCGTGAGCTTCACGAAGGGCTGCTATATCGGCCAGGAGACCGTGGCGCGCGTGAAGTATCGCGGCCACATCAATCGCGGATTGTCGGGGATGGTGCTCGAGGGCGATCGGGTGCCGGCCCATGGGGACGCGATCACCGCCGAGGACAAGGAGGTCGGCCGCGTCACCTCGGCCGTCCGTTCGATCGCACTGGGCAAGCCCATCGCGCTCGGCTACATCCGCCGCGAGTACTTCGCTGCCGGCAGCGCCGTGACGATAGTGACGGGCGGCAGCCCTGTCCCGGCCCGCGTCGCCGAGCTTCCCTTCGTCAAGCCGGCCTGACGCTCCAGGACTTCCCGTGACCGAGCACAAGCACACCAACCGCCTCGCCCGCGAGGCGAGCCCCTATCTCCTCCAGCACCGGCACAACCCGGTCGACTGGTATCCGTGGAGCCCGGAGGCCTTCGAGCGCGCCCGCGCCGAAGACAAGCCCTTGTTGCTGTCCGTCGGTTACTCGGCCTGCCATTGGTGCCACGTCATGGAGCGCGAGTCCTTCGAGAACGAGGAGATCGCCGGGCTCATGAACCGGCTCTTCGTGAACGTCAAGGTGGATCGCGAGGAGCGGCCCGACGTCGACCAGATCTACATGCAGGCCGTGCAGTCGATGACGGGCCACGGCGGCTGGCCCATGACCGTGTTTCTCACTCCCGAGGGCGTGCCATTCTACGGCGGGACTTACTTTCCACCCGAGGACCGCCACGGCATGCCGGCCTTCCCGCGGCTGATTCAAGGCGTCGCGGAGGCCTATCGCGCGAGGCGGGGAGAGGTGGTCGAGGCGGGCAAGCAGCTGCTCGAGCAGATGAAGCAGGGTGAGCGTCTCAGGGGCTCGGCGACGATCCTGACAGACGACATTCTGTTCTCGGCTTACCAGGCGCTCTCGGGCGATTTCGACGCCCGGGAAGGCGGCATGGGGCGCGCTCCCAAGTTCCCCCAGCCCATGAACTGGGAGCTTCTCCTCCGCGTGTGGAAGCGGACGGGCAATGCGCGAGCGCTCGAGATGGTGCGGTTGACGCTCACGAAGATGGCGCGGGGCGGGATGTACGACCAGCTCGGCGGGGGCTTTCACCGCTACTCGGTGGACGGGCAGTGGCTCGTGCCGCACTTCGAGAAAATGCTCTATGACAACGGCCAGCTCGCGTCCCTCTACCTGCACGGCTGGCTCGCCACGGGGGATACCGAGTACCGGCGCATCTGCGAGGAGACGCTCGACTACCTCCTGCGCGAGATGACGCATCCTTCGGGAGGCTTCTTCTCGGCGCAGGACGCGGATTCCGAGGGCGTCGAGGGCAAGTTCTTCGTCTGGACGCCGGAGGAGATCACTGCCGCGCTGCCCGATGCCGAGATGGCGAGGGCCGCGCTGGTCTACTGGGGCGCTGACGACGAGCCCAACTTCGAGGGCCACAGCATTCTCTTCGTCCCTCGCGATCCTGCGCGGGTCGCAGAGGAGCTGGGGATTCCGGTCGACCGGCTTGCCGGCCTGATCGCCGACGCCCGCCGGCGCCTCTACGCCGCCAGGGAGGCGCGGATACATCCCGGCCTGGACGACAAGGTGCTGGCCGCCTGGAACGGGCTCGCGCTGGCCGCTTTCGCCGAGGCGGGTCGGGCGCTTGGCCGGCCGGACTACATCGCCGCGGCTGTGAAGAACGCGAACTTCGTCACCACCCAGATGAAAGACGGTGCGCGCCTGCTGCGCTCCTGGAAGGACGGCCCCTCCAGGATCAAGGGCTATCTCGAGGACTACGCCATGGTCGGCGCGGGGCTCTTGGTACTCTACGAGGCCACTTTCGACCGGCGCTGGCTCGACGAGTCGCGGCGCCTCGCGGACCAGGCGCTGCTGCTCTTCTGGGACCAGGGCGAGGAGAAGCTCTTCGATACGGGCGCCGATCAGGAAGCCCTGGTGGTGAGGCCGCGCAATCTCTTCGACAACGCCGTGCCCTCGGGCACGTCGGTGGCCATCGAGTGGCTCCTGAAGCTGGCGGTGCTCTTCGGCGAAGACCGGTACGAGACCCTGGCCCTCAAGGCGCTCCGGCCCATGGCCGATCTCATGACGCGCTATCCATCCGGCTTCGGGCGCTATCTCTCAGCCCTGGACTTTCACCTGGGGCCGGTGGCCGAGGTCGCGCTCGTCTGGCCCGACGGCTCGGGGCCGGGGAATCTGGCCGAGACGGCGTTTGGCCGGTACATGCCGAACCGCGTGGTCGCCGGCGCTTCCGCAGGCTCGCCCGCGGGGATGGGACTGCCGCTTCTCGGCGACCGCCCGGCGGTTAACGGCAAGCCCACCGCCTACGTGTGCCGGCGCTACGTGTGCCAGCTGCCCGTAACCGATCCAGCCGGCCTCGTCACCCAGTTGG
>JBKPBU010000195.1:0-1581 GCA_046727015.1 Candidatus Methylomirabilota bacterium
CCAGGATTCGGCGAGGCTCGGCGCCATCGGCTTGCCGGGCATCGGCTTCACGAGCGCGTCGTGGAGAGCGTAGAGGACCATGAACGGCACGATCACGCCCTGCGTCTCCGCCGGATCGAACCACGAGGGCGCCGGCGAGACGTGGACCGCCCACGTCATCTGCCCCTCGGGCGCCGCGGCCGACGAGGACGCCGCCCAAGGGCCCAGCGCGAGCAGCGCGGCCAGCACGATCGATCCGGTTCGGGTCACGCCGTCTCTCCCGTTCACATTGCGATACTGCGACGGCGTGGGAGGCGCGTCAAGCAGCCCAACTTTGAAGCAGTGGTCGTTTGGCAGTTGCCGCCGGAGCGCCGTCTCGTTTATGCTTCCCCGCGAAAGGAGGGTCGGCATGCTCATGGACGCAAAGGTCAAGAGCCTGCTCTACGATCAGCCGCGGCTCTACGATCTGGTGTTTCCGGACGCGGAAGACATCACGGGGAAGATGTGCCGGTCGGCATTCGAGCGGTATCTTCCCGCGCCGCCCACGTCGGTCCTGGACGTCGGATGCGGGACGGGCCGGCTTCTCGACTCTCTCAGCCAGACGATCGCCGAGTGCTGGGGCGTGGACTACCTGGAGACGAACGTCGCCTATGCCCGGGCGGCGCGGCCGCAGCTCGTGATTCATCACGGGGACATGCGCATCATCAGGCTGGGGCGCACCTTCGACGTCGTGACCTGCCTCGGCAACGCGCTGTCCTACGTGCTGACCAACGATGAGTTGGTTCGCACCGTGGAAGGCTTCGCGGCCCATGTTCAGGCCGGGGCGCTCCTGATCGCCGACGTGCTGAACGCCCGCTGCTACCTCCAGGGCGATGGGTTCCAGAGGCGCATCGAGGGGACGGTGGACACGCCGGAGTTCAAGGCCACGTCCGTGTCCATGCACTCGCTCGACCAGAGCTCACGCGTGCTCACGCGGAGGCGGGTCTGGCATATCCCGGGGCGGCCCCCGGTCGAGGACTACGCGGAGTACCGGCTGCTGTATCCGGAGGAAATGCGGCGCCTGCTCGAAACCGGCGGCTTCGAGGTCGCCGGGATGTACGACAACCGCGAGTTCAGGGACTCCGACCTCGCCGGCACCATCACCGCCACGCCCGATATTGCCGGCATGCGCGGCCGCAAGCTCTACGCCTTCGCGCGCAAGCGCTGAGCGTCGTGACGCCGGAGCCCGAAAGGAGACCATGATGCTGATGCGCAAGCTGGGTCGCACCGGGCTGCGGGTGTCGGCCCTCTGTCTGGGCGGCAACACGTTCGGATGGACCACGGACCAGAAGGCCTCGGAAGCCGTTCTCGACGCCTACGTCGAGGCCGCGGGGAACTTCATCGACACCGCCGACGTCTACTCGCGCTGGGCGCCTGGCAACAAGGGCGGGGAGTCGGAGACGGCGCTCGGCGTGTGGATGGCGGCGCGCCGGAACCGCCACGCCGTGCTCATCGCCACCAAGGTCATGGGGCCGATGGGGCCGGGGCCGAACGACACCGGTCTCTCGCGCCAGCACATCATGGAGGGCGTCGAGGCCTCGCTGCAGCGGCTGCAGACCGACT
>JBKPBU010000196.1:0-2437 GCA_046727015.1 Candidatus Methylomirabilota bacterium
CCACCAGCGCCCGCGCCTCGGCCGACAGCGGGCGCGCCGCCTGCACCTTTCCCTGCGCCCGGACCACCGCGGCCTCGACGCGCCCGGCATCCACCACGGCCATGCGCCCCCAGCGGAAGGCGAGGAGATTCATGTCCACGCTGACACCGTTGAGCCGGATCGCGGCCTCGAGGGAGCCCGCGCTGATGGGAAGGGCGCCCGTCTGGTAAGCGGCGCCCACCATGATGAAGTTGGTCGCCATGTGATCGTTGAACAGCGCCTCGGCCATGGCCTGGGCGTCGAGATACACGTTGGCGTCCTTGCGCGTGACCCGGTCGATGCTCATGAGGGTGGCGCCCAGCTCCGGGAACTGTACCGCCGTGTTCGCCACCATCTGCCCCGTCGGGATCTGGCTCGTCGACACCGCGGCGATGGTGCGCCCGGATTCCGCCTTGTCGAGGTTGATGGGGTCCGTCGCCACCAGGAGGTCGAAGCCCAGGTAGAGGTCGGCGCCGCCCGCCGAGACCTTGTTGGAGATCTCGATCGGCCTGGAGTCGATCCGGAGATCCGAGACCACCGGCCCGCCCTTCTGCGAGAGCCCGGTCTGGTCGAGCCCGCGCACGTACCGGCCGTCGAGCATGGCCGCCGTTCCCAGGATCTGATTGACCGTCACCACGCCGGTGCCGCCGATCCCCATCATGTGCAGCGCGAAGCCGTCGCGAGGCACGCGGAGCGCGGGCTCGGGCAGCTCCACGTCGAGCGGCGTGAGGCGCTTGTCGCGCTTCTGCGGCGCGCCCACCGGCTCGACGGTGAGGAAGGACGGGCAGTCGCCGAGCAGGCACGAGTAGTCCTTGTTGCACGACGACTGGTGGATCTGGGTCTTGCGCCCGAACTCCGTCTGGACCGGCTGCACGCTGAGACAGTTGGACTTCCGCCCGCAGTCGCCGCAGCCCTCGCAGACGGCCTCGTTGATGAAGACGCGCGTCTGCGGATCCGCCTGCTTGCCGCGCTTGCGCAGGCGCCGCTTCTCGGCCGCGCACTGCTGGTCGTGGATGAGCGCGGTCACGCCGGGCACGGCGGCCAGGACCGACTGGGCCTCGAGGAGGCGGTCGCGATGCCACACTTCGCAGTTGGGGGCCAGGGACACGCCCTTGTAGTTCTCCGGGTGGTCGGTGGTGATGATGATGCGCTTGACGCCGTCGGCCTCGAGGCGGCGGGTGAGCGCGGGGATCGGCAGCGCGCCGGCCGCGTCCTGGCCGCCCGTCATCGCCACCGCGGAGTTGTAGAGGATCTTGTAGGTGATGTTGACGCCCGCGGCGATGGCGTAGTTGATGGCGAGGCTGCCCGAGTGGAAGAGCGTGCCGTCGCCGATGTTCTGGAAGAGATGCGGCGTCTCCGTGAAGGGCGAGATGCCGACCCACTGCGCGCCCTCGGCGCCCATGTGCGTGATGCCGATGATGCCGCGGTCCATGCCCATGGCCATGCCGTGGCAGCCGATGCCCGCCGCGGCCACGCTGCCTTCCGGCACCACCGTCGAGCGATTGTGCGGGCAGCCCGAGCAGAAGAAGGCGGTGCGCGCGAGCGAGAGAAGCTTGGGCCGCTGCTTGAGCTCGTCGATGTGGCGAATGCGCGCCTCGACGGACTCGATCCTGAGCTTCCGCGCGATCCGCTTGGCGATGGCGCGCGCGATCAGGTCCGGGTCGAGCTCGCCCACCACCTCGACGAGCAGGCGGTCCTCCTCGTCGCGCTTGCCGACGATCCGCGGCCGGTCGGGCATCCCGTAGAGGAGGTCCTTGGCGAACATCTCGAGGAAGGCCCGCTTCTCCTCCACGACCAGGATCTCCTCGAGCCCCCGCGCGAACTCGCGGACCACCCGCGGCTCCATCGGGAAGAGCATGCCCATCTTGAGGATGCGGATGCCGTGGCGGCGGAGCGCCTCGTCGTCGAGCCCGAGCTCGACGAGGGCCTGGCGCACGTCGAAGTAGGTCTTGCCCGTCGTCATGATGCCGAGCCAGGCGTCGGGCGTCGGCACGGTGATCCGGTTGAGCTTGTTCTCGTACGCGTAGAGGCGCGCCAGCTCGAGCCGCGCGTGGTGGAGCGTCCGCTCCATGTCGAGCCCGTAGGGCGGGATCAGGTTGACGTTGATCGCGTGCTCGAAGGGGCGGCCGTCCAGCTCGACGGTGGGGATGACGGGCGTCACGCGATCCGGCGAGACCTCGGCGGTGCCCGCCTCATCCGCGACGTTCGTGACGATCTTGACGCCGACCCAGAGCCCGGAGACGCGCGAGAGCATGAAGCCGTGCAGCCCGAGGTCGAGGATGTCCTGGACATTGCCCGGGAAGATCGTCGGCATCAGCGCGTCGTAGAGAGCGACTTCCGAGTGGCTCGGGAGCGTCGAGGACTTGGAGACGGGGTCGTCGCCGGCCAACGCAAGCACCCCGCCGTTCTTTCCTACGCC
>JBKPBU010000197.1:0-3185 GCA_046727015.1 Candidatus Methylomirabilota bacterium
GCGGATCTCCCGGTGAGCGGGCTCGCTGAGCGGCTCGGGGACGAGGGGCCGCGGCTTCAGCGGCTGGCGCGCGGCGAGGATGCGACGCCACTGCGCCTCTGGACGCCGCCGCCAGTCTTCGAGGAGTCGGCTGATTGCTCCTGGGGCGTCGAGACTCTCGAGCCGCTCGGCGATCTCCTTGCGGGCCTGGCTGAGATGCTCTGCGCGCGGCTGCGCCGCCATGAGCTCTCCGCCGACGCCTTCGAGTGGAGCTGCCGGCTGGCGAACCGCGCCGTGCACGAGGGCGCCTGCGCGCCGGCGGCGCCGCTCACTGATTCCGCCGCGGCCGCCGCGCTCCTGCGCGCCTCGCTCGCGGCGCGGCCGCCGCGCGCCGCCGTGGAGGCGATCACGCTCCGCGTGCGTCCCGTGCGCGTGAGAAATGTCCAGCCACGCTTCGACGAACCACCGCGCCCGAGCCCGCGCCTGCTCACGGCCACGCTGGCGCGTCTCTCCGCCCTCGTGGGCGCGCGAGCTATCGGCTCGCCGGTGATCCTCGACACCCACCGGCCCGATGCCCACCAGATGACACCATTCCTTCTCCCCTCACCCCGGCCCTCTCCCCAGAGGGGAGAGGGGGCCAGAAACCCCTCGAAGGAAAATCGATCCCCTCTCCCCCATTGGGGGAGAGGGTTCCAATCTCCCTCTCCCCTCAGGGGAGAGGGCAGGGTGAGGGGTGGTCCTTTTCTCGCGCTGTGCCGCATGAGACCGCCACGATCCGTAGAGGTGACGGTCCACGCGGGCGCACCCGCCCATCTCCGCGCCGCCGGGCTCGCGAGGCGGATCATCGCGGGCGCGGGGCCGTGGCGCGTCTCGGGCGAGTGGTGGACGGAAGCGCCCTTCGTCCAGGACGAGTGGGATGTGGAGCTCGACGATGGCACCCTCTGCCGTCTCGCGCGCGATGGCCGCGGCTGGCGCCTCGAAGCCGTCTATGACTAACCCCTCACCTTTGATCCCCTCACCCTACCCTCTCCCCAAAGGGGAGAGGGTGAATGGGGAGGGCTCTCTGTTTCCCTCTCCCCCACTGGGGGAGAGGGTGAATGGGGAGGGCTCTCTGTTTCCCTCTCCCCCACTGGGGGAGAGGGCAGGGTGAGGGGGATGTTCGTCGAGCTGCACGCCAAGAGCGCATTTTCTTTCCTCGAGGCCGCCGCACTGCCCGAGGCGCTGGCCGAGCGGGCCGCCGCCCTCGGCCAGCCCGCCCTGGCCCTCGTGGACACCGACGGCGTCTATGGGGCGCCGCGCTTCTACGGCGCCTGTACGCGCCTCGGGATCACGCCGCTCGTTGGCGCCGAGGTCAGCATGCAGGACGGCGGCAGGCTGCCGCTTCTCGTGGAGGACCCCGAGGGCTACAGGAATCTCTGCCGCCTGCTGACGCGGATCAAGATGCGCGCGCCCAAGGGCGAAGGGACGGCCGGCTGGGACGATCTCGAAGAGCACGCGGGCGGGCTCGTCTGTCTCACGGGTGGCGTTGACGGCCCCGTGGCCCGGCAGCTCGCCCGCGACGGTCACGAGGCCGCGCGCGCGACGCTCGACAGGCTCGCCGGCTTCTTCGGCCGCTTCGGCGTCTACGCAGAGCTCCAGCGCGACCTCTCCCGCGAGCAGGAAGCGCGCAACGAATGGCTGCGCGCGGAAGCGGAGCGGCTGGGGCTGCCGCTCCTTGCCAGCAATGCCCCGCTCATGGCTCTGCGCGACGATCGGCCGTTGCTGGACACGCTGACCTGCATCCGCCACGGCGTGACGCTCGCTCAGGCCGGCAGGCTGCTCGCGCACAACAGCGAAAAATTTCTCAAACCTGGCCACGAGATGGAGCGGCTCTTCGCCGACTGCCCGGCGGCCGTGGCCACTAGCGGCGAGCTGGCCTTGCGGCTCGGCTTCACGCTCAAGCACCTGGGCTACCGCTTTCCCGACTACCCGCTGCCGCCGGGCCAGACGCCGATCGGCTTTCTCCGAGCGCTCTGCGAGCGGGGCGCCGCCACGCGCTACGGCACGGGACCACTGGCCGAGCGCGCGCGAAAGCAGATCGAGCGCGAGATCGATCTCATCGGCCGCCTCGACCTGGCGGGCTACTTCCTGATCGTCTGGGACCTGGTCGAATACTGCCGCCACCACGACATCCTGGTGCAGGGGCGGGGCTCGGCCGCCAACAGCGCGGTGTGCTACGCGCTCGGGATCACGGCCGTCGATCCGGTGGGGATGGAGCTGCTCTTCGAGCGCTTTCTCTCCGAAGAGCGCGGCGAGTGGCCCGACATCGACCTCGACCTGCCGAGCGGAGACCGGCGCGAGCGCGTCATCCAGCACGTCTACGAGCGCTACGGACGGCTGGGCGCGGCGATGACCGCGAACGTCATCACCTATCGCGGCCGGAGCGCGGCGCGTGAGGTAGGTAAGGTCCTTGCGCTTCCCCCCGCCCTTAGCGACCGGTTGTCGGGGCTCGTCAGTGACTGGGAATACAAAGATCCGGGCGACAGTCTCCTCGTCCACCTTCGCGAGGCCGGCTGCGATCCCGGGGAGTCGGTCATGCGTCATTTCGCGCGGCTGTGGACAGGAATTCAGGACCTGCCGCGCCATCTCGGCCAGCACTCGGGCGGCATGGTCATCTGTGCCGGACGGCTCGACGGCCTCGTGCCGCTCGAGCCCGCCACCATGCCCGGGCGCTCGGTCGTGCAGTGGGACAAGGACGACTGCGCGGCCATGGGCATCATCAAGGTGGATCTCCTGGGGCTCGGGATGATGGCGCTCCTCGAGGACGCGCTCGGCATGATCCGTCAACGCGGCGGTCACGTGGACCTGGCCCACCTGCCGCCGGACGACGCCACGGTCTACGCCATGCTGCAGAAGGCCGATACCATCGGCGTCTTCCAGGTGGAAAGCCGCGCGCAGATGGTGACCCTGCCGCGCCTCAAGCCCGAGCGTTTTTACGATCTGGTCGTCCAGGTGGCCATCATCAGACCCGGCCCGATCGTCGGCGACATGGTGCATCCGTATCTCCGACGCCGCGCGGGGCGCGAGCGCGTGACCGTGCCGCATCCCGCGCTCGAGCCCATCCTCGAGCGCACGCTCGGCGTGCCGCTCTTCCAGGAGCAGCTCCTGCGCATGGCCATGGCGACGGCGGGCTTCACCGGCGGTGAGGCGGAGGAATTGCGGCGCGC
>JBKPBU010000198.1:0-1554 GCA_046727015.1 Candidatus Methylomirabilota bacterium
CGCGATCGTGGAGCCGGAGATCCCGGAGAAGATGTATTCGGCGATGACGACCGCCATGGCGAGGCCGCCCCGTATCCATCCGATCAGCGCCTGAGCGAACCGCACGAGGCGCACGGCGATGCCGCCCGTCTCCATGAGCGCGCCCGCGAGGATGAAGAGAGGGATCGCGAGGAGCACGAAGGAATCCACGGAGAGAAACACCTGCTGGACGATGATCGTCAGCGGATAGGCGCCGCTCCACCAGAGCCCGATGAGCGCCGCCATCCCGACGGTATAGGCCACCGGCACGCCCAGCACGAGCAGCGCCACGAAGCTGAGCGCCGTGAGCGCGATCACGGGCCGCGATCCCGCAGCGCGCGCCCGAGCGGCGCCAGGCTGTAGAGGACCATGAGCGCCCCACCGACCGGCATGGCGGAATAGATCCACGCCTTCGAGAGCCCGAGGACCGGCGTCTGCTGGGCCCGTCCCAGCTCGACGAAGGCCCACCCCTGCTGGATCAGCGTAATCGAGAACGCGATCACCACAAGCCGCCCGAAGACGCCGGCGGCCCGCTGCAGGCCCGGCGGGAAGCGGTCGACCAGCAGGTGCAGGCGGAAGTGGGCGCCGCGCTTGACGCCCACCGCCGCCCCGAGGAAGACCACCCAGACGAAGCAGGCCCGCGCGATCTCGTCGTACCACGTGAAGGTGCTGGCCAGCACGTAGCGCGAGAAGACCCCGAGCATCAGGTCGACGGACAGGGCCGCCATGAGGATCAGGCAGACCCACTCCACGCCGCTGGCCAGAAGCTTTGCCAGCACGCGGCTACTGCGCGGCCTTCACCGCCGCCGTGATCCTGTCCATCCAGTCCTTGCCCACCTTCGTGGTGACGAGATCGTAGGCGGGTCCCATGCGATCCTGGAACGCCTTGAGGTCCTTGACCTCGTTCACCTGGACGCCGGCCTTCTTGATGAACTCCAGGTCGGTCCGCTCCTTGTCGAGCTCCGCCTTGCGGTCCATCGCGCAGGCGGCCTTGCCCGCCTCGTCCACGGCCTGGCGCAGATCAGGGGCCAGCGCCTGGTACTTCTTGAGATTCGTGAACCAGGAGATCGGCGGATAGGTGTGCTTGGTGAGCGAGTAGTACTTCGTCACCTCGTAGAACTTGTCGGAGACCACGGTGAAGACCGGGCTCTCCATGGCGTCCACCGTCCCCTGCTTCATGGCGAGATACACTTCGCCCCACGGCATGGGCACGGGGTTGGCGCCGAGCTGCTTCATCATGGTCACGTAGATCGGCGACTCCTGCACGCGGACCGTCTGCCCCTTCATGTCCTCCGGAGTGACGATTGCGCGCTTGTTCGACTGCATGTTGCGGAAGCCCCACCCGCCGCCGAAGCAGAGGCCCTTGACGCCCTTGGCCTCCATCTTCTTGAAGAGCTCCTGCCCGATGGGCCCGTCCATCACCTTCCACGCCTGCTCGCGGCTCGTCCAGAGGAACGGCAGGTCGAGCGGCAGGTAGGCCGGCTCGAAGACGCCGCCGATGGGCGCGCTGCCGACCGGCGCGACGTCGATGGTGCC
>JBKPBU010000199.1:0-5467 GCA_046727015.1 Candidatus Methylomirabilota bacterium
GTTGGGCAAGCCCATCAGCGCCGGATGCACCTCCGGCTCTCTCTCGAAGACGTCGATGCCCGCGCCGGCGATCCAGCCCTCTTTGAGCGCCTGGGCCAGCGCGGCCTCGTCGACCACAGGCCCCCGCGAGGCGTTGATCAGATAGGCCGTCTTCTTCATGGTCCTGAGGGATTTTGCATTGATAAGGTGCTGGGTCTCGGGCAGGAGCGGCGTGTGGAGGGTGACGAAGTCCGACTCCCTGAGAAGGGTCGCCGTGTCGGTTCTCGTGGCCCGGAGCTCCTGCTCCGTAGCGGGGTCGGCCGCGACAGCATCCTGGTAGAGCACACGCATGCCGAAGCCGAGCGCCCGCCGGGCCATGGCGCGGCCGATACGGCCGAAGCCGATGATGCCCAGCGTCTTGCCGTGGACGTCGCCCCCCAGCAGCAGCATGAACTCCCACTGGGTGAACTTGCCGTCGCGGACGTAGCGGTCTGCCTCGACGACCCGGCGGGCGGTGGCCATGAGGAGTGTCCAGGCGAAGTCGGCGGTGGTCTCGGTGAGCACGTCGGGCGTATTCGTGACGACGACCCCGCGCGCGGTCGCCGCCGCCACGTCGATGTTGTTGAAGCCGACGGCCACGTTGGACACCACCTTGAGATCCGGGCACGCGGCCAGCAGCGGGGCGTCGATGGCGTCGGTGATGAGGCAGACGAGGCCCTGGCGGCCTTTCAGCCGCGACATGAGCTCGGCAGGCCCGAGCGGCTGGTCGGCTTCGTGCAAGTCCACCACAACCCGACTCCGGGCTCGGGCGATCGCCTCCTCGGGGAGTAGACGAGAGATCAATACGGAAGGACCTTGGGACGGTAAGGGCATGAGGTCTCCGGCTAACTAACTTATTGATAAAGGAATTTTGGCCCTTGACTCCATAGGACCCGGCTGCTATGTTAGCACTCGATAGCGTTGAGTGCTAACCACGGGAGCGGGGTCACACACCGGTCGGAAACGTCAACATCTTATCTATCGGGAGGCGATTTGGCCATGAAGATTCGTCCGTTGCACGACCGCATCCTCATCAAGCGGCAGGAAGAGAAGGAAACCAGGAAGGGCGGCATCATCATTCCGGACAGCGCGAAGGAAAAGCCCCAGGAGGGCAAGGTCATCGCCGTCGGCCAGGGCAAGGTCAACGATGACGGCAAGAAGGTACCCCTCGACGTGAAGACGGGCGACAAGATCCTTTTCGGCAAGTACTCGGGCTCCGAGGTGACGCTGGATAACGAGGAGTACCTGATCCTCCGCGAGGAGGACGTTCTCTGCATCCTGGAGTAACGAAGCACGTCATTGCGCTGACAACCTGGCCGGCCAAGACGAGCCGGCCCATTCCATCGAACGAACGAGGAGGAGAAACAGATGCCTAAGCAGGTGCTATTCAGCGACGAGGGGCGGGCCGCCCTGCTCCGCGGGGTCAATGTCATGGCGGCGGCGGTCAAGGCCACCATGGGACCGAAGGGTCGCAACGTGATCATCGACAAGAAATTCGGCAGCCCGACCATTACCAAGGACGGGGTGACGGTCGCCAAGGAGATCGAGCTCAAGGACAACTACGAGGACATGGGCGCCCAGATGGTCAAGGAAGTCGCCTCCAAGACCTCGGATATCGCGGGCGACGGGACGACCACCGCCACCGTGCTGGCCCACGCCATCATCCGCGAGGGTCTGAAGAACGTCACGGCCGGCGCCAACCCCATGGGGCTCAAGCGCGGCATCGACAAGGCCGTGGACGTGGTGGTCGATGAGCTGAAGAAGATGTCGAAATCCACCAAGGACAAGAAGGAAATCGCCCAGGTCGCGACGATCGCCTCGAACAACGACAAGACGATCGGCAACCTGATCGCCGAGGCGATGGAGAAAGTGGGCAAGGACGGCGTCATCACGGTCGAGGAGTCGAAGTCGGCCGAGACGGTTCTGGACGTGGTCGAGGGCATGCAGTTCGACCGGGGATACCTCTCGCCCTATTTCGTCACGGACGCCGAGCGCATGGAGGGCGTGCTCGAAGACGCTCTCGTCCTGATCCACGAGAAGAAGATCAGCGTGATGAAGGACATGCTGCCGCTGCTCGAGCAGGTGGCGCGCGCCGGTAAGCCCTTCCTGATCATCGCCGAGGACGTCGAGGGTGAGGCCCTGGCGACCCTGGTCGTCAACAAGCTCCGCGGCACGCTGCACTGCTGCGCGGTGAAGGCGCCCGGCTTCGGGGACCGCCGCAAGGCCATGCTGGAAGACATCGCCATCCTGACCGGGGGCAAGGCCATCACCGAGGACCTGGGGATCAAGCTCGAGAACATCAAGCTCGAAGACCTGGGCAAGGCCAAGAAGGTGATGGTGGACAAGGACAACACCACCCTCGTCGAGGGCGCGGGCAAGTCGGGCGCCATCGAGGGCCGCATCAAGCAGATCCGGGCGCAGATCGAGGAGACGACCTCGGACTATGACCGCGAGAAGCTGCAGGAGCGGCTGGCCAAGCTGGCCGGCGGCGTAGCGGTGATCAAGGTCGGTGCCGCCACCGAGACGGCCATGAAGGAAAAGAAGGCCCGTGTGGAGGACGCATTGAACGCGACCCGCGCGGCGGTCGAGGAAGGCATCGTGCCGGGCGGCGGCGTCGCCCTGCTGCGGGCGTCCACCAAGATCGACACTCTCAAGCTCGAGGGCGACGAGAAGGTCGGCGCCATGATCGTGCGGCGCGCGCTCGAAGAGCCCATCCGCCAGATCGTCGAGAACGCCGGGCTCGAGGGCAGCGTGATCGTCGAGAAGGTGAAGGCGGAGAAGGTGGCCAACCGCGGCTTCGACGCGGAGAGCCTGGAGTACGTGGACATGATCGAGGCCGGCATCATCGACCCGACCAAGGTCGAGCGTGTCGCGCTGCAGAACGCGGCGTCGGTCGCCTCCCTGCTCCTCACGACGGAGGCCCTGATCACGGACCTGCCCGAGGAGAAGCCCGCCGCGGCGCCCGCCATGCCGCACGGGGACATGTACTAGGCCGTTCGCGGTTTTCGCGAGGCGCGGCCCCTGCCGGGCAACCGGCAGGGGCCGTGTCTTTTTGTCCACGTCTTGACGGAGCCGCGAAGTCTGCGCGATGATCGGCGCTGGAGTTGTGTTCCCGTGCTGCTTCTGGTATCGTCAAGTGCTTTTTGAACGTCCGATTGGAGTTGAGGGAGGTGAGCGGTCTGTATCCGTACGAGATCCTGGTGATCATCGATCCGCGGCCCACCGACGAGGAGGTCGCGGCGCTTTTGACCCGGCTCGGGGAGAACCTGAAGGGACTTGGCGCCGAGGTGGGTAAGGTCGAGAGCTGGGGCAAGCGTCGTCTGGCCTACGACCTGCGCAAGCAGCGCGAGGGCACCTACGCCGTCCTCGAGGCCTTGGCCGAGCCCGCCACCATTAAGGAGTTCGAGCGCCAGCTCCGACTGAACGAGCAGGTGCTCCGCTTCATGACGACACGCGTGCCGGTCAAGAAGCGCGTGCGCGGGACGCCCAAACGCGAGCCTGCGGCCGTCGAGGAGAGCGCTTGATGGCAAGCCTGAACAAGGTGTTCCTGATGGGAAACCTCACGCGCGCCCCGGAGCTCCGTTACACGCCGAGCGGCACTGCCGTGGCGGACCTGCGGCTCGCGGTGAATCGCAACTACACCACGCAGAGCGGCGAGAAGCGCGAGGAGACCTGCTTCCTCACCGTGGTGGTGTGGGGCAAGCAGGCCGAGAGCTGCGGCGAGTACCTCGACAAGGGCAGCCCGATCATGGTGGAGGGGCGCCTGCAGACGCGGGACTGGGAGACGAAGGACGGCCAGAAGCGGAACGCCGTCGAGGTTGTGGCGGAGCGCGTACAGTTCATGGGACGGAGCAAGTCGGCAGCAGGCGCTCCCGGGGCGCCGGAGGCCGTGGAGGCATCAGCAGCAGCCGAAGGGGAAGACGAAGTCCCTTTCTAGGAGGATAGGAAGATTCCGCCAGCGAGCAAGCCAGTCAAGAAGCGCCGGTTCGGCCGGCGCAAAGTTTGCAAGTTCTGCATGGACAAGGTGCAGTTGATCGACCACAAGGACGTCCGCCGGCTCAAGAATTTCGTTTCGGAGCGGGGCAAGATCACGCCCCGGCGGATCTCGGGCAGCTGCGCCCGCCACCAGCGCCAGCTCACCCGCGCCATCCGGCGGGCGCGCACCGTGGCGTTGCTGGCCCAAGTCTCCGAATAGCTCAGCCTCCTGAAGCGCGAAGGAATGGGGAAACGGCGATGAAGATCATCTTGATGGACGACGTGCCTGCGCTCGGGCGCCGCGGCGAGGTCTGCGACGTCTCCGACGGATACGCGCGCAACTACCTCCTGCCGCACAAGCTGGCGCTGCACGCCACCACGGCCAACCTCAAGAACCTCGAGCAGATCAAGGTGCGCCAGGATGTGGCGGCGGCGAAGCTCACGGCCAAAGCGCAGGAGCAGGCCCGGGCCATCGAGGCGCTGCACCTCACCCAGGCCCGCCAGGCCTCCGACGAGGGCCGCCTGTTCGGCTCCATCGGCAAGGCGGATATCGCCTCGTTCCTCTCGCAGCACGGGGTCGAGGTCGAGCGGCGCCGTATCACGATGGACGAGCCCATCAAGTCGATCGGCGAATTCTCCGTCCCCGTGCGGCTCCACGGCGACGTGACCGCCCAGCTCAAGGTCTCCGTTACCCGCGAGTAGCCGTGGCAACCCTCGCCGACCTGCTCACCTCCAAGATCCCGCCGCACAGCCTGGAGGCGGAGCGGGCCGTGCTCGGCGGGATGCTGCTGGACCGGGAGAGCCTGCCGAAGGCGGTCGAGCTCCTCAAGCCTTCCGACTTCTACAAGGAAGGCCACCGCAAGATCTTCGACTCCATGCTTTCGCTCTTCGACCGCAATGAGCCCGTCGATCTCCTGACGATCTCCGAGGAGCTGCGTCGCCGGAGCGAGCTGGACGAGGTGGGGGGGCCCGCCACGCTGGGCGCGCTGGTGGAGGAGGCGGCGACGGCGGCTCACCTTCTCTCCTACGGAGGCATCGTCCGCGAAAAAGCCGTCCTGCGGGACCTGATCCGCATCGCCACCGAAATCATCGGCAGGAGCTACGAAGGTCGGGACGACGTCGAAAAGGTGCTGGACGACGCGGAGCGGCTCATCTTCCAGATCTCCGAGCGGCGCATGCAGGGCACGGCCATTCCCGTGCGCTCGATCCTCAAGGGCACCTTCGAGCAGATCGAGAAGCTCTACGACCAGAAGGAGCACGTCACCGGCCTGGCCACCGGGTTCGCCAGGCTGGACGAGATGACCTCGGGCTTCCAGTCGAGCGATTTCATCATCATCGCGGGCCGGCCTTCCATGGGCAAGACGGCCTTCGCCATGAACATCGCGAAGTACGCCGGTGTCCGGAACCACAAGCGGGTGCTCGTGCTGAGCCTCGAAATGTCCAAGGAGCAGCTGGTGCAACGGCTGCTCTGCGC
>JBKPBU010000200.1:0-2920 GCA_046727015.1 Candidatus Methylomirabilota bacterium
TGACCGAGGCCGCGCTGGCGCCTGACGTCGCGCTGGTCGGTGAAGAGCTGGGTGGGTTGATCTTCCCCAGCTTCCACCCGGCGTTCGACGGCATGTCGGCGGTGGTGCGGATTCTCGAGATGATGGCCCGACTCGACGTCCGCCTGCACCAGCTCGCCAGCACCATTCCCGAGAGCCATATCGTGCGGCTGGAAGTCCCGTGCCCGGACGAGCGCAAAGGCGCGGTGATGCGGCGCCTCATCGCAGCGACCAAGGGGAGCGATGTCGAGCTGATCGAGGGGGTGCGCGTGAGCATGGGTGATGACTGGGTGGCGGCGATTCCGGACGCGGACCGAGCGACCTTTCATGTGGTCGCGGAGGCGGCCAATCGGGATCGTGCCCAGCGGCTGGCGGAAGAGTTCCGCGACCGCATCACGGGTTGGAGAAAGGAGCCTGCGTGAAGAAGGCGACGATGAAGAAGCCGCTTTCCGGGGTGGTACCGGAGTCGAAGAGCCGGGCTGCGGGTGCCGGTCAGGCGAAGGTCAAGGAGCGCATCGACGTGGCCCTGGTGGCGCGGGGCCTGTGCGACAGCCGGGAAAAGGCGGCGCGCCTCCTGCTGGCCGGCGCCGTCACCGTCGACGGAAAGCGCGTGGACAAGCCGGGCGTCCTCGTCGCCCCCGGCGCCGACCTGCGCGTGACCGCGCGCCCGAAGTTCGTCAGCCGGGGTGGAGACAAGCTCGTCCACGCCCTGGACGCCTTCTCCGTCTCGCCCAAGGGGCGCGTCTGCATCGACGTCGGCGCCTCCACGGGCGGCTTCACGCATTGCCTCCTCGAGGCCGGCGCCTCCCGCGTGTACGCAGTAGACGTGGGACAGGGGCAGCTCGACGCCTCGCTTCGGGCGGACGGGCGCGTCGTGGTCATGGAAAAGACGAACGCCCGGCAGCTCGCCCCGGACGCCTTCCCGGACTCACCGGCGCTGGCCACGCTCGACATATCGTTCATCTCCCTCGAGAAGGTCTTGCCCTCGGTCTTTGCCGTGCTGACGCACGACGGGGAGGCGGTGGCGCTGGTCAAGCCGCAGTTCGAGATCGGCAAGGGACTGGTCGGCAAGGGCGGCGTGGTTCGGGACGCCGCCCACCATCGGACGGTGGTCTCCCGCGTCGCCCGCTTCTGCGTGCTGCACGGCTGGCACGTGCGCGGCGTGACGGCATCGCCGCTCAAGGGGCCCAAGGGCAACCGCGAGTTCTTCCTTCACCTGACGCGCTCGGGCCGGACCGCCCCCGACCTCGACGCACTGATCGCCAAAGCGGCGGAATCCCCCGAGCCTGCATGAAGAGAATCCCCGTATGAAGCGAATCGGCGTCATCGCCAAGACCGACCGGCATGATGCCCCCGCGGTCGTCGAGCGGCTGCTCGCCTGGTGCGCCGACCGCGGGGTCCAACCGGTCCTCGAGAAAGAGACGGCGGGGCTCTGCCCGGACGCCCAGGCGGCGACGGCGCGCAAGCCCGACCTGCCGGCGCAGGTGGACCTGCTGCTGGTGCTCGGCGGCGACGGCACCCTTCTCTCGATGGCGCGGCTCGTGGGCGACCTCGGCGTGCCCATACTCGGCGTGAACCTCGGCGGCTTGGGCTTTCTCACGGCGCTGACCAAGGAGGAGCTCTTCCCGGCCCTGGAGGCTTTCCTCGCGGGCGGGCTCGTGATCGAGGAGCGCGTGATGCTGGCCGCGCAGGTGTGGCGCCACGGCGAACGCTTGTCGGACTACGTGGCCCTCAATGACGTCGTCATCACCAAGTCGGCGATGAGTCGCATCATCAACCTCGCTGTCTCGGTGGACGGGCAGTTCGCCACCGCCTACCGCGCCGACGGTCTCATCATCTCGACGCCGACGGGATCGACGGCCTACGGCCTGTCGGCCGGCGGTCCCATCGTTTTCCCGACCATGCCCGCGGTGGTGCTGACGCCGATCTGCTCCCACACGCTCACGAACCGTCCCATCGTCCTGCCCGCCGACCAGCGCATCGAGGTGACGCTCCAGTCAGACCAGGACGTGATGCTGACGCTCGACGGCCAGGTCGGCTTCGCGCTCAAGGAGGCCGACGTGGTGGCGATCTTCCAGGCGACGGCGCGCATACGGCTCCTCCGCTTTCCGCAGAAGCACTTTTTCTCGGTGCTCCGCACCAAGCTCAAGTGGGGAGAGCGCTAGGGTGGGGCGCCGGTGAACCGGGCCTGTGCCCGCGGGGATACGCGTTGAGCCGGGTCAACCCAGCGGCGTAGCATGGCGTCCGCGATGCTGCGCGAGCTCGCCATCCGGAACCTGGCCGTGCTGGAGGAGGCGCGCGTCGTCTTCGCGCCAGGCCTGAACGTCCTCACCGGCGAGACGGGGGCCGGCAAGTCCATCGTCATCGACGCCCTCCTTCTCGTCCGCGGTGCCCGCGCCCAGCCGGACCTCATCCGCACCGGGGCCGAGTCCGCCTCGGTGGAGGCCGTGTTCGACGTGTCCGCGACGGGCGCGGTGGCTGCGGCGCTCGACGAGGCGGGACACGCCGCTCCCGATGGCCAGCTCGTCGTCAAGCGGGAGCTCGCGCGGTCGGGACGGCACCGCGTGTTCGTCAATGACTCGGCCGCGACGGTCGCGCTCCTCGAGCGACTCGGTGACCTCCTGGTGGAGATCCACGGCCAGCACGAGCACCAGCGGCTCATGGAGCCCGCGCGTCAGCTCGACGTCCTGGATCGCTTCGCCGGGTGCGAGGAGACGCGGGCGAAGCTGGCCGCGCTCTGGCGGCGCTGGGAGACGGCGCGCGCCGAGCTGGCCCGCCTGCGCGACGACGCCCGGGAAGGCGCCCGCAAGGAGGA
This sequence comes from Candidatus Methylomirabilota bacterium, assembly GCA_046727015.1. GTDB lineage: Bacteria > Methylomirabilota > Methylomirabilia > Rokubacteriales > CSP1-6 > AR37. The sequence continues at coordinate 2,834 of JBKPBU010000200.1, forward strand.
GCTCTACCGCTGGGAGATCTCGGAGATCGACGCCGTCCAGCTCCGCGAAGGCGAGGAGGACGAGCTTCGCGGGGAGCGCCGGAGGCT
>JBKPBU010000201.1:0-8690 GCA_046727015.1 Candidatus Methylomirabilota bacterium
TCGAGCGCCTCCGTCACGACGGCATGCGCGGCGGCCAAGTCGCGCAGGCGGTGCTCGTGGATCTTGGCCATCTCCTCCCACGGCCGCGCGTCAAAGATACGCGCCCCGCGCGCGGCCGCCTCCCAGAGCACGCGCGAAGCGTCCCAGCGCGACCGGCGCTTCTCACGCCACGCCAGGCGCCCGAGCACGCGCTCCCGCGCGGGGCTTGGGAGCCCTCCGTCGAGGGCCATCCGGTAGCAGGCTTCGCCGCGGTCGGCGTCCACCGCCTCCCAGAGCCTGCCGAGCCCCGCCAGCTCCTCGGCTCCGAGCTCGGGTCCGGGCGCCCGGGCGACGGCATCGGCCACCCAGCCAGCGAGCGCCGCGAGCGAGAGGATGTCATGGCGGTTGTGCTCGAAGACCCTCGGCAGCTCTCCGGGCATCTTGCGGCGCAGGTACTCGAAGTACACGGACGGGATGAGCGCGCCGGGCAGGTCCCACTCGCGGGCAAAGCCCAGGGCGTGCTGCTCGACGGTGCCGAGGCGGCAGTCCGGCAGTCGGCTGCTCCAGAGTCGGCGCGCGGCCGGCAGCAGGTCGAGGTGGAAAACGGCTTCGGGCCAGCGCCGGCGCGCCAGCACGAAGCGCGTCTCGAGCAGGGGCAGGTCGAAGCCCGTGCCGTTGTAGGTGACGAGCCCGTCCATCTCCCGCAGGAGCGGGTCGAGCGCGGCCAGGAGCGCAGGCTCCTCGTCGAGGTCGCGCATGAAGTACTGGCGCACTTCGAAGGTTTCCCCGTCGAAGAAGCCCACGCCGACCAGGAAGGCGTACGTGCCCGTGCCGCCCGAGAGGCCGGTCGTCTCGGTATCGAGATAGAGCAGTCGCGGTCCCGCCGGCGGGACTCCTGTCCGCGTCAGGACCGCCAGCGGGGCGTCGGCCATCCCGCGGGCCGCGTCGAGAAGCTGGCGGCCGTGAAGATGACCGGCCTCGAAGCGGCGGCGAACCACCAGCACGCGCCCACGCTCCGTTTCCTCGACGACGCCACCCAGGAGGTCCTCCAGCGAGGACATGTGGCGAGAAGCGACGTTGATACGGCTCTTGGCCTCGAGGCGCCGGATGACGCGACTGAGATCGGGGATGGCGTCGCTCATGCGGGCAACGCGGTCAGCGGCGAGCGACGAGCCGCTTGAGCACATGGAGCGCCACCGGCTTGGCGCGGCGGCCCACCTCGTTCACGGGACCCACGCACGACGGACAGCCGGCGGGACACGCGCAGCTCTCCAGCGTCTCGAGGCCGCGCGCGAGGAGCTCAGGCAGCACCTCGAAGATGCGCTCGGCGAGCCCGATGCCACCCGGCTGGTTGTCGTAGAGGTAGATGGTGGGGGTGAACTCGTCACCCTGGACGAGCTGGGCGCGCATCGTCTCTCGGGTGACCACCTGCCCTTCCGCCGACGGCGTGCCGTCGCCGAGCCACGCGCCGATGTCGCGGATGTCGCAGAGGAGAAAGATGGGGGCGAGCGAGTGGAGCAGGCGCGTCAGCGCGCGCAGCCCGTCCACGAGCTCGTCGCGGTGGGACGAGATCTCGGCGAGCGTGGCGGGGGCGACGGTCAGCCAGGCCGCCGTCGTCTGCATCTCCTGCTGCGGCAGCTCGACCTCGCCCGAGCCGACGTTCTCCATCGTGCCCATCTTGATCTTCTTGAAGCCGACGACCTTCTCGGCCACGAGCACCTCGCCCTGCTCGGCGGTGAGACCGGGAGTCTCCTGCTTCGTGAACCGCTGGAGGATCCACACGCCCTTGGCGCTGATGGCATCCGTGAAGTAGTCGACCATGACCTTCTTGACGTAGGCGACTTTCTCTTCGTCCTCGCGATAGTGGAGCTCCTGGACCTCGAACGGCTCGCCCTCGACCATGTAGATGGCCTTGGGATAGATCATCGAGAAGGCGCTCTTCCAGTCCACCTCGGCGATAATCTGGCGGCGCTTGACCTGCTTTTCGTCGCGCGCCGTGGTGTCGATCACGAGGAAGTTGTCGGAGGTGACCGTGCGGAGCGAGATGTGGTCGGCCGGATAGGTCTCGGAGGTCCAGTGGAACTGCTCACCCGCGCGGTGGAGCAACCCCTCCTCCTCGAGCGCGGCGAGATGCGGCTGCACGTCGCCGCCGAAGGTTTCCTGCCCGCCGAAGGGCAGCTCGAAGGCCGCGCACTTGAGGTGGTTGACCAGGATGAACGGGTTCTCGGGGTTGATGCGCGCGTGCTCGGGCGGCGCGCCGAAGAGGTAGTCGGGGTGGGTGGCCAGGTATTGGTCCATGGGCGAAGAGGTCGCCACCATGATGGCGGCCGACCAGCTGCTCCGCCGCCCCGCGCGGCCCGCCTGCTGCCACATGGACGCGATGGTGCCGGGATAGCCCGCGAGGACCGCCACGTCCAGGTGACCGATGTCGATGCCGAGCTCGAGCGCGCTCGTGGCGACGACCCCCAGCACGTCGCCCGAGCGCAGCCCCTGCTCCACCTCGCGCCGCCGCAGCGGCAGATAGCCTCCACGGTAGCCCCGGACGATACCGGCGTCTCCCGTCTTGTCCTCGACGCCTCTCTTGATGGTGGAGAGCAGTACCTCCGTGGACAGCCGGCTCTGAGCGAACACAATGGTGGCGATCTTCTCCTTGAGGAGCCGGATGGCGAGGGTGGCCGCCTCGCCGAGATAGGGAGCACGGATGCCCAGCTCGGCGTTGACGACGGGCGGGTTGTAGCAGAGGAAGAGCTTTTCGCCCGTCGGCGCGCCGCTCTCACTCACCTCGCTGACGGCCTCACCCGTCAGTCGCTCGGCCAGCTCGCGGGGGTTGGCGATGGTCGCCGAGGCCATGATGAACTGCGGCGAGGCGCCGTAGTGGCGGCAAATGCGCTTGAGCCGCCTCAGCACGTTCGCGAGATGGCTGCCGAACACGCCGCGGTACGCGTGGAGCTCGTCGATGACCACGTAGCGGAGGTTCTGGAAGAGGTTCACCCACTTGGTGTGGTGCGGCAGGATCCCCGAATGGAGCATGTCGGGGTTGGTGAGCACGAGATTGGCCCGCGCGCGCACCGAGCGGCGCGCGTCCTGCGGCGTGTCGCCATCGTAGGTGAACATGCGCATGTCGGGCAGTGTCTTCGCCAACTCTATCAGCTCGGCCAGCTGGTCCTGGGCCAGCGCCTTGGTGGGGAACAGGTAGAGAACGCGCGAATCGGGCTGCTGCACGAGGGCCTGGAGCACGGGCAGGTTGTAGCAGAGCGTCTTGCCGGACGCGGTCGGCGTGACGACGACCAGGTTCTCGCCCTTGGCGACGGTGTCATACGCCTTGGCTTGATGCGAGTAGAGCTGCTGGACTCCGCGGTTTCGGAGCGCTTCGAGCAGGCGCGGATCGAGCGACGATGGAAACGGCGCCAGGATCGCGGGCTTGGCTTCGAAGTGGCGTGTGGCAGTGATGAGTGGGCCGGTGCGGGATGAAGTCAGGAGACTGTCCAGGATCTCCTGTAGCGACATGCGCTCATCCTATGTTTAGTGCGAGAGCCTTGTCAACTTCCGGCGGCCGTGACACCGTGTACGCATGCTCCGGCTCCTGCCGCCGCACTGCTGGACGGGGCTCCTCGCGTGAGCCGGTCCCCCGAGTGGCGGCAGTCGGATCTGCCCCAGCCGCCTCCCTATACCTTTGGCAACGTGGTGCGCGTGATCGGCCCCGGCGCCATACTGCTCGGCCTGTCACTTGGCTCGGGCGACTGGATACTCGGGCCGGCAGCCACCGCCCGCTGGGGTCCGGAGATCCTCTGGATCTGCACGGTCTCCGTCCTGCTGCAGGCGCTCCTCAACACCGAGATGGCCCGCTACACGCTCGCCACGGGCGAGCCCATCTTCGCGGGCTTCATGCGCGTCGCGCCGGGACCGCGCGTCTGGGGACCTGTCTACGCAGTGCTGCATCTGGCGCAGGTAGGCTGGCCGGGCTGGGCCTTGGCCGCAGCCACCGCGCTCACCGCTGCCTTCCTTGGCCGCATGCCTCGCGGGGAAGATAGGGCCGTGGTCTTGGGGCTGGGCTACGCGATCTTCCTCGGAGCCGTCGCGGTGACCCTGCTCGGAGCGCGGGCCCGGAAAGCGATCGAATGGACCGAGTGGGCGGTGATGGCCTGGACGCTCTGCTTCCTGGCCACCCTCGCGCTGCTCCTCGTACCCTGGAAGATCTGGCGGGCTGTCGCGGTGGGCTTCGTGTCGCCCGCCATGCCCGACGACTCGGAGCTGGGCATCGACTGGGTGCTGCTGACGGCATTTGCCGCGTATTCGGGTGGCGGCGGCGCCATCAACGCGACCCTCACCCACTGGCTTCGAGACAAAGGCTTCGGCATGGCGGGCACGATTGAAAGCCGGCAGGTGGTGGTGGGTGGCGAGAGGGTCCGCTTCGCGCGCGACGGCATGATCTTCGAGCCGACTGAGGCCAATCTCGTCAAGTGGCGCCAGTGGTGGCGCTATCTGAGAACGGACTGCTGGTACCTGTGGACCGCCGGCTGTCTCGCCAGCATGGCCTTGCCCGCGCTGCTCGCCGCGCATTTCGCAGGCCCAGGGGCGATCTGGACGGGCCTGACCGCGCCGACATGGCTCGCGCAAGGCGTGGGCTGGCGCCACGGCTTCGTGCTCTGGACGCTCATCCTGCTCACGGGCTTCGCGATTCTGGGCCTGACCCAGGTCGGTATCGTCGACGGCTTCGTGCGGAGCGTGACGGACATCGTGTGGACGGCCCGGGCGCGGAGCCGCGTGCCCGGCGCCGAAGGCCCCGCCGGCGGGCTCTACTACGCGGTGCTCGTCACCTTCACGGCAGCCGGCTGCGCCGCCATGACGCTCGGCGACTCGTTCCAGCTCATCCTGATCGGCGCCAACGTGGCTGCGCTCAACTTCGTCGTGCTTTCTGTTCACACTCTCTGGATCAACCGCGCGCTGCTGCCGCCCGACCTCCGCCCCTCCCTCTGGCGCGAGCTCGCGGTGCTCGCGTGCGGGGCGTTCTTCGCGGCCCTCATCGTCAAGGCTCTCCGCGAGCCGGCGTGGCTCGCGGGGCTCCTGATCTAATCCGGAATCCTCGGGAGGGCCACGCGCTCGCACCGCATCCGACTAGATCTCTATCCGGTAGACACGAGCGGCTGTGTCGTGGAACATCGCGGCGCGCTCGGCGGCCGAGTAGCCCTTGGACAGCCGTTTGAAGGCGTTGTACATCACGTTGTAGGAGTAGGACACCTTGTCAACCGGGAAGTTGCTTTCGAACATGCACCGGCTGGGTCCAAACTGCTCGATGCAGTACGTCATCAGGGGCGTCATCGATGCCGCCAGCTCTTCCGACCCGATCGGCGTGGCTCGAGCATGCCAGTCAAAACCGGTGCGGGGCATACCGATGCCGCCGAGCTTGACGTAGACGTTGCGGCACGCGGCCACCGCGGCGATTCCGCGCCGCCACGTGGCCATCACCTCGTCGTCCCGGTTTCCGTAGGGACCCACCCGCAGCAGCCCCCCGATATGGTTCAGGATGATCGTCAGGTCGGGGACAGCCTTGGCGAAAGCCGCCAGCTCGGGAAGCTGCGGGAAGTACATCCACCCTTCGAGGGACAACCCCATCCGTGCAAGCACCCGCGCGCCGGCCCGGAAACCGTCGCTACCCAGCTGCCCCTCCTGCTTGTGCGCGGCCGTGTTCTCCACCTCGGGGTGGGGGTCCCACGTCACCGAATGGCGGATGCCCCGAAACCGGTTGGGGCTGGCCGACTGCAACGCCTCCAGCACCGGCTCCACCCGCGCACCGAGGTTCAGGTTGGCGTGACCGACAATCGCGGCGGCGGCCCGGCCGGGACCATACAGACCGCTCGCGCTGGCCGCGGCCAGCCCCTGGACGAATTCGACCTCGCCTACGGGACGCAGCTCCTCCGGTCCGTCGGCGCGGTACATCGCCCGTGCCTCGATGAACACGGTGGACCGCACGTTGTGGCCGCTGTTGATGTCGGCGGCCAGCTCGTGGAGGAGATATCGCTGGTAGGGTATGCGCCCGCTGCGGAAGTCCCAAAAATGGTGATGGGGATCACAGATCGGTATCTCCGGCTCGACGGTCGGCTCCTGAGTCAACGCGAGCCAGTCATTTCCTCCGAATGGCACGATGGCACCTCCATGACAGGATGTGAACGATGGCCGGTGGCGCTCCCGGTCGAGCTGGCTAGCCTTCCCTCAACGGCACGACGGCGTAGAAGCGCGGCTGATCCCCGACGACCCGCGTGATGTGGCCCTGCCCTGTGAGGTCTTCCGCCAGCACCACATCTCCCGGCCCGACCCGAGCTACCGTACCGTCTCCCACTTCGATCTCCGCCGTGCCCGACAGCGAGAGCGAGTACTGGCGTCTGGGAGCGCAGTGCCAATCGAGTACGTACCCGGGGGGCGAGACTCGAAACACGATGCCGGCGGCGGGCTCCATCGAGGTACCTTCGCCGTGGGCGCCTTCGATGTCGACGAAGGGCTGCATCGCGAGGGGCATCTCGGCGATGCGCGATTGTCCGTTCGCGCCGCTGTAGACACGCCAGATCTTCGGCATACTCGCGGGCACCCCGCTGGCCCTCGCGAGATCCTGCGCCGTGACCGGCGCGCCGTCAAGAGGACGGAGGGATCCGCCCGTTGCGGGCGAGAGGTCGGAGCGGTTAGGACTGGGCCGGAGTCTTCAACCCGCTACGCGGTCTTTCGTGGATGACCCAGCCTCATGACGGGAGTGCTCGCGACCCTTCCGGGGGGATGGGAAGAGAGCCGGCCAGAGAGCCGGCGGGGCTCGAGCTGCCTGTGGGCCTTTTTCGCTGAGCTCCGCCAGTACAGGCCCTGCTCGACCAGAAGCCACAGAGGCACAATGAGCGCCAACAGATAGCCGATCGCCGTTTTCAGCTCCATGTCCCGATCCCTCCTCGCAGTCAAACACCAGTCGTGACTCACGAGACCCAAGATCTGGCGTGGATGACGCAGGAGCCGTGCCACTCGGAACTGATCGCAGAATCGTGGACTTACGTGAATCAGGACGAAGGAGCTCTGGAATGCTGCCCGAATGTGGAAGGCGGTCTTCTGGCGTTATGCCTTATCAGGCCGGATCCCAGACCCCGTCAGGCTAGCCGGACGTCAGGCCAGATCGAATACCAGCACTTCGGCCCGCGCCGAAGCGGTGATCTCGAGCGCCGCCTCGTCGCTCACCGCGGCGCCGTCGCCGGCGCCGAGCGCCGTGCCCTTGAGACTCACCGCGCCCCGAGCCACCTGAAGCCACGCGTGACGCCCGGGCCTCAATGCATGGCGCACCGACTCGTCCGGCTCGAGCAGGGCCGTCCACAGGTCGGCGTCCTGGTGGATAGTGACGGCTCCCTGCCGCCCGTCACCAGCGGCGATGAGGCAGAGGTGGCCGCGTCGTGCCTCGGTTGGGAAGAGCTTCTCCTCGTAGCTGGGCGGGTGCCCGCGCTGGCTGGGCAGGAGCCAGATCTGCAGGAGGTGTACGGGCGCCTCGCGCGACGGGTTGAACTCGCTGTGCGTCACGCCGGTGCCGGCGCTCATCCGCTGTATCTCGCCCGGCCGGATGATGGACCCATTGCCCATGCTGTCCTTGTGCTCGAGGGCTCCCTCGAGCACCCAGGTCAGAATCTCCATGTCCCGGTGCGCGTGCGTGCCGAACCCCTCGCCCGGCTTGACGCGATCCTCGTTGATGACGCGCAGCGCCCGGAAACCCATCTGCCTGGAATCGTGGTACGAGGCGAACGAGAAGGTGTGAGAGGTGTCGAGCCAGCCGTGGTCGACATGCCCTCGCTCGGCTGCCGGTCTGACGGTGATCATGGCAACTTGATGATAGCGCCCCGCGCAAGGACCAGGCGCACGTCGCCCAGGGCGCCGATGCGCTCGTGCGCTTGCCCGGCCACGGCGAGGAGGTCGGCCGCGTAACCCTCCGCCACCCTGCCGGTCTCGCCGCCCAGCCCCAGCGCTTCGGCGGCCACCGAGGTCGCCGAGCGGATCGCCTCGAGCGGCGTCATCCCGTACTTGACCATGAGCTCGAGCTCGGGCAGGAGGCTGCCGTGAAAGTTGAACGGCGTGCCCGAGTCGGCGCCGGCGGCGATGCGCACTCCCGCCTTGGCCGCGCGCTGGAAGCTCGCGATGTGGTGCGGCATCACGGCGTCGGACTTCCGCACCATGAACTCGGGGATGCCGGCAGCGAGGCCACCGGCGGAGATGGCGGCCGGCGCGGCCAGCGTCGGTACGAGGAACACACCCTTGCGCTTCATGGACGCGATGATCTCGTCGGTCAGGAAGATGCCGTGTTCGATGGTCGTGATGCCGGCCTCCACCGCGTCGGCGATCCCGGCCGAGCCTTGCGCGTGCGCGGCGGTGAGCCGTCCCGACTTCCTGGCCTCCTCGACGCCGGCACGCATTTCTTCGAGCGTCAGCTGCGGCGAGCCCGGCTCGACCCCCGGCGTCATCACGCCGCCCGTCGCGATGAGCTTGATGACATCGGCGCCCGCCTTGAGCTGCTCGCGCACGGCTTTGCGGACGTCATCGGGCCCGTCGGCCTCGCGACCGATGAAGCTGCCGTGGCCGCCGGTCATGCATACCGCGCGCCCGGCCGCCACGATCCGCGGCCCGGAAAAGAGCCCGTCGGAGATGGCACGACGCACCGAGAGCTCGACGTAATCGCGTCCGCCGAGATCCCTGACCGT
>JBKPBU010000202.1:0-3955 GCA_046727015.1 Candidatus Methylomirabilota bacterium
CGAGGACGTAGCGGCGCGCGGCCGGCAGTCGCGTTTCGAACTTCTGCGCCTCCTGCGCGTAGGTGGACGGCGGATGGCTGATCCGGCCGAAATCGAACGAGTGGCGCTCCAGCCGGTCGCGCGTGCTGATGGCCGGCCGGACATTGTCCTTGCAGACCATCGAGCCCTGAACATGTGCGGCGCGGATGCGCAGGCTGATCACCGCCGGCAAGTTTGACGCCTCGGATATGCCGAAGCCTTCTTCGACCATGCGCGCCAGCGTCTGGAGGCTCGGACGCGGATCGAACAGGATCAGCGAGGATTTGAGCGCGAAGGCGTGGGTGCGCTCCTGGATGACGCTGGCGCCCGCGCCGTAGTCCTCGCCCACGACAATGAGCGCCCCCCCGACCACCCCCGCCGACGCCAGATTGGAGAGCGCGTCGGCCGCCACGTTGGTGCCGACGATCGACTTCCAGGTGACGGCTCCCCGCATCGGGTAATTAATGGATGCGCCCAGGAGGGCGGCGGCGGCGGCCTCGCTGGCGGAGGCGTCAAGGTAGACGCCCATGGGCTTGAGCACGGACTCGTTGGCGTCGGCCATGACGTCGAGGAGATGGGACACCGGCGCTCCCGGGTAGCCGCCGACATAGGACACGCCCGACTGGAGGAGGGCCTTGGTGATGGCGAGAATGCCCTCCCCCCGGAGAATCTGGCCCCGCCCGAGCTGGAGCTGCTTGACTTCTTCCGCGAACGATCGTTCCATAGGGACCCCTTGTACCACAATCCGAGTTCGCCACGATTCGCATCCGGAGGATGCCATGGCTCACTCGACCTCGCGTGACGGCGTCAGGATCTACTACGAAGAACACGGCAGCGGCGAGCCGGTCCTGCTCGCCTACGGCATCGGCGGCAACGCGGGCATGTGGGAGCCGAACATCGAGGCGCTGTCGGCCGGCCACCGACTCATCCTGTGGGAGCCGCGTGGGCACGCGCGCTCGGACAGCCCCGAGAACCCGCAGAAGGTCACCTTCGCCCACTGGGTCTGGGACCTCTACGACCTCATGGACCATCTGGGGCTCGGGCACGCCATCGTGGGCGGGCTCTCGCTCGGCGCGGGCATTGCGACGCGCTTCACGCTGGACCACCCCGAGCGCGTGCGCGCGCTGCTCATCATCGACTCGTCCTCCGCGTCGGGCTTGCCGCTGGGAGTGGACAACGTCGTCCTGCGCGCGAAGAGCATCGAGGTGACGCTCAAGGGCGGGATGGACGCCATGGCTGAGTTCGCCATTCAGTCCAATCCGAACGTGACGGGACGGATCAAGCTGGACCCCTCGGCGCGGAAGGAGATCTTCGACTACTACCGCATGCTCACGCCCATCGGCTACGCCAACTCGCTGCGGGCCCTGCTCCAGATGGACTACATCACGGACCGCCTGAGCGAGATCACCGTCCCCACGCTCCTGGTGTGCGGCGACGAGGACCCGTCGCTCGGGCCCATGCGGGAGATCCAGAAGCGCATCCCGCACGCCCGCTTCGCGCTGCTCCCGCTGGCCGGCCACTTCGCCAACCGGGACCGGCCCGAGGCCTTCAACCGCGCCGTCGTCGAATTCCTGTCCGTCCTCTCGTAACGCGGACGGTCCCGCCCGGCACTCGCCGGCCCGTGTCCGCGCGAAAGTAGCCCAGCCGCACGTCCTGCCCCGAGTCCGCGTGGACGAGGCGCGCCCGCTTGTAGACGTGGCGGGCGCCCCACGCGGCCAGCGCGCCCACGACCATGCCCAGCTCCTTGCCCCTGGCCGTCAGCTCGTACTCCGCCCTCGGCGGATGCTCGGAGTAGAAGCGCCGTGACACCAGGGCGTGCGCCTCCATGAGCTTGAGCCGCTCCGAGAGGATGTTCGGCGCCAGGCCGGGCAGGCCGGCCTGGAGATCGTGAAAACGGCGGGCCCCCCCGAGAAGGTCCCGGACGACGAGGAGCGTCCAGCGATCTCCCACGACCTCGAGCGTCTTGGCCACCGGGCAGCGCTGCCCGTAGATCTTCGGCATGGCCCAGTGTAGTCGAGGACTTGACAAAAACGCAAGTCACTATTACTTTGCAAGTCATGACCTCCGCCGCCCAGGCCGTCCTGATCTCGCCCCGCACCAGGAGGCTCCTGGAGGCCCCGGTCGCCCCCACCCTGCTCCGCCTGGCCGCACCGAACGTTCTCGTCATGGTGCTCCAGGCCGTCGTGACCACGATGGACGCGGTCTACGTCGGCTGGCTCGGCACCGGAGCGCTCGCCGGTGTCTCTCTCGTGTACCCGCTCGTCATGCTCATGCAGACCATGTCGGCAGGCGGGATGGGCGGCGGAGTCTCGTCGGCCGTGGCGCGGGCGCTCGGCGCCGGCCGCCGCGCCGAGGCCGAGGCGCTCGCGGCCCACGCCGTCTTGATCGCCCTGGGCATGTCCGTGCTCTTCACCACCGGCCTGCTCCTCGGCGGGCCCGCGGTGTACCGCGCCATGGGCGGCACCGGACCAGCCCTCGAGGCGGCCCTGACCTACTCGCACGTCATCTTCGGCGGAGCGGTCGTCGTCTGGCTCCTGAACACGCTCTCGAGCATCGTTCGCGGCACCGGCACGATGGCCCTGCCCGCGGCGGTCATGACCGCTTCGGCGGGGGTCTATCTCGTGCTGGCCCCCGCGCTCGTCCTCGGCTGGGGCCCGTTCCCGCGCCTCGGTGTGGCGGGCACCGCTACGGCGAACCTGGTCAGCTTCGGCCTGTCGACCCTGGTCCTGGCTGGCTACCTCGCATCCCCGTGGAGCGCGGTCCGTCTCACGTTCCGAAATCTCAGCATCCAACGCGCCCATTTCTGGGAGATTCTTCGCGTGGGAGCGCCCGGCTCGCTCAATACTGTCCTGACGAATCTCACCATCGTGCTGATGACCGGTCTCGTGGGGCCATTCGGCACGCTCGCCCTCGCGGGGTATGGCATGGGTGCGCGGCTCGAGTACCTGCAGATCCCGCTGGTCTTCGGCATGGGCTCGGCGCTGGTCGCCATGGTCGGCACCAATGTCGGCGCGGGACAGATCGCCCGGGCCGAGCGGATCGCGTGGACAGGAGCCGGCATCGCCGCCGGCATCACGGCCTCCATTGGCCTCTCCGCCGCGATCTTTCCGCGCGTGTGGCTGGGGCTTTTCACCTCGGACCCGCACGCTCAGGCGGCCGGCGTCGCCTATCTCCTCATCGTCGGCCCGTTCTACGGCTTCTTCGGCCTCGGCCTCGCGCTCTACTTCGCCTCGCAGGGTGCCGGCCGCCTCGGCTGGCCGCTCACCGCCGGATTTCTGCGCCTGTTCGTGGCGGTGGCGGGCGGCTGGCTCTTCGGCTACTGGCTCGGCTGGGGGCTGCCGGGAATCTTCGGGGCGATGGCGGTGGCTCTCGTCGTATTCGGCGTCACGATCGCCGCCGCGATCAAGTGGGGCGCGTGGCGCTAGGAGGACATGACATGCCCAAGATGCTCGACCGGATCCGGATGGTCCAGCGCGGCGAGCTCCCTCCTCCGCCCGTCGCCACACTGATCGGCTTCACCATCGGCTCCGTCGAGCCGGGCCGCGCCGTCATGGAGATGGACGCCGGGCCTCCGCACTCAAGTCCGATGGGCACGGTCCACGGCGGCATCCTGTGCGATCTGGCTGATGCCGCCATGGGGATGGCGTATGCCTCCGCCCTCGATGAGGGCGAAACCTTCACCACGCTCGAGCTCAAGATCAACTTCCTCAAGCCCGTCTGGACCGGGCGGCTGACCGCGACGGGCAGGGTGGTGAAGGCCGGGCACACGGTAGGACTGGTCGAGTGCGATGTCCACGACGACAAGGACCGGCTCGTGGCGCGAGCTTCGAGCACCTGCATGACACTCAGGGGCGCGCAGGCCGAGGGGCGCTGAGCATGAGCGTCCGCGCGATCTTCGGGCTGCAGGTGGTGCTGAGCCTCGTCATCTGTTCACGAC
>JBKPBU010000203.1:0-2887 GCA_046727015.1 Candidatus Methylomirabilota bacterium
CACCCAGCCGTCGCGGACGAAGACGCCATGCTCGAGCGGCGTGAGCCGGCTGAACCAGAGGACGCGCGCGCGGGTCTGCGAGGCGAGCGAGGCGGTGGCGGGGTCGTCGGCGTTCAGCACCGCGCAGTCGGCGGATGTCTGGTTGGCGAAGATCCGCGCCTTGGCGCGGACGTAGCGCTCGAAGGTCCGGTGGCGATCCAGGTGGTCGGGGGCGACGTTGAGCACCACCGCCACCCGCGGCCGCAGGAGATCGGTCGTGTCGAGCTGGAAGGAGGACGCCTCCGCCACGATGAGGCCGTCGGCGGGGAAGTCGAGAGCGTGCGCGCAGAGCGGCGTGCCGATATTGCCCCCGACCAGCAGCGGGCGCACGGTGCCGCCGACCAGCTCCCCCGTGAGCGCGGTCGTGGTCGTCTTCCCGTTGGTGCCGGTAATCGCGATGAGGTCGGCCTCCATGACGCGCCAGCCGAGCTCGAGCTCGCCGATCAGCGGCACCCCACGGGCCCGCGCCGCCTCCAGGGCCGGCAGCTCGAGGGGCACGCCGGGGCTCACCACGACGAGCTCGGCGCCGGCAAAAGCCGCGTTGGGATGCCCCCCGGTGAAGAGCGCGCATCCGAGATGTTCGAGATCGCGCGCCTCGCTGGAAAGCGATTCCCGGGCTCCCGCGTCGGAAGCGAGCACGCGGCCGCCCAAGCGCCGGATCAGGCGCGCGGCGGCGACGCCGCTCCGCGCGAGACCCACCACGGCGATGGTGCGCGCGGCGAGCCACTGCCGGTAGGCCGAGCCCCGCTCACCCGCCACCTGATCCTCCTCCACCTGCTCCCCCGTCATCGCGTTCACGCGCCTATCTCAGCTTGAGCGTCGTGAGCGCGAGGAGGGCCAGCATGAAAGACACGATCCAGAACCGGACGATGATCTTGGGTTCCGGCCACCCCTGCATCTCGTAGTGGTGATGCAGCGGTGCCATGAGGAAAAAACGCTTGCCCGTCGCCTTGAAGTAGCCGACCTGGATGATGACGGAGACGGCCTCGACCACGTAGATCCCGCCGATGAGCGGCAGCAGGAGCTCCGACTTGGTCAGCACGGCGAGCGTGCCGATCGCCCCGCCCAGCGCCAGCGAGCCCACGTCTCCCATGAAGACCTGGGCCGGGTAGCTGTTGAACCAGAGGAATCCCAGGGCCGCGCCCACGAGCGCCGCGCAGAAGATCGTCAGCTCGCCGGTGCCCTTCACGTTCAGGATCCTCAGGTACTCGGCCAGCCGGAAGTTCCCGGAGAGATACGCGATGATCGCGAAGGCACCGCCCGCCATCACGATGGGCCCGATGGCCAGGCCGTCGAGGCCGTCCGTCAGGTTGACCGCGTTCGACGCGCCCACGATCACCAGCAGCGCGAAGGGGACCCAGAGCCAGCCGAGGCTGACCACCCAGCCCTTGAAGAAGGGGATGGAGAGCACCGTGGTGAAGCCGTCGGGCGGCCACAGGTAGACCCACGCCAGGAGCGACCCCACCAGCACGATCTGCGCGCCGAATTTCTCCTTGGCCGAGATGCCCTTCCTGGTGCGGAGCTTCCGCCAGTCGTCGAGGAAGCCGATGAAGGCGAAGCTCGACGTGGCCAGGATCAGCACCCAGACGTAACGGTTGTGGAGATTCGTCCACAGCAGCGTGGAGATCAGCAGCGCGGCCAGGATGATGAACCCGCCCATCGAGGGCGTCCCCGCCTTGCCGCGGTGGCGCTCCGGCGTATCCTCGCGAATCGTCTCGCCGCCCCGCTGGAGAGCCTGCAGCCGCCCGATCAGCCACGGGCCCAGCAGGAAGGAGATCACGATTGCCGTCACCGTCGCCATCGCCGCCCGGAATGTGATGTACCGGAAGACGTTGAAGACGATGCTGTCCCTGGACAGCGGCACGAGGAGGTCGTAGAGCATCAGCCATCCTCCCCTCCGAAGCGGGCGAGGAGCGCGTCCACGACGCGCTCCATGCGCATGCCGCGCGAGCCCTTGACCAGCACCGCGTCCCCGGGGGCCAGGCGCTTGAGGAGGTGCGCCACGGTGTCCTCGAAGGTGTCCGCGTGATGGCTTTCGGCCAGTCCCGCCTCGCGCGCCGCCTCCACGGCGGCGCGGCACGAGCGCCCCAGCCCGACGAACTCCGCCGTGCCCGATGCGGCGACGGCGCGGCCGATCGCCCTGTGCTCTGCCTCCGCGATGGGACCGAGCTCCAGCATATCGCCCAACACCACCACCCGGCGCATGCCCCCCGCCGACGTCCCGAGCGTGTCGAGCGCGGCGCGCACGGACATCGGGTTGGCGTTGTAGGTGTCGTCGAGGATGCGCAGCGCGCCGGCCCGTCGCCACACGCAGCGCCCCTTGGCCGGGCGCGCCGCCTCGAGACCCTGGACGATTTGCTCGAGCGGCAGCCCGAGCGCCACGCCCACGCCGGCGGCTGCGAGCGCGTTCGTGACATTGTGCCGCCCGGCGAAGTGGAGCCGTAGGGCGCGGCGTCCCTCGGATGTCTCGAGGGCGAAGCTGACCCCCTCGGGCGTGTCGTCGATCTCGCCGGCGGCGCGGATGTCCGCCGCGCCCCGCGCGCTGCCAAGAGCGCTGCCAAGAGCGCTGAAGGTCCAGACGCGCGCCGGACTCGCCGCAGCCATCGCGAGGACCCGCGGGTCATCGGCATTCAGCACGACGGCGCCGCCGGCCGGTATGGTGCGGACCAGCGCGCTCTTCTCCCGCTGGACGTCCTCGAGGGAGCCGAGGAACTCGGTGTGGGCGGAAGAGACGGTCGTGACGGCGGCGATGGTCGGCCGCGCGATCTCTGCCAGCGCGGCGATCTCGCCCGGCCTGTTGGTGCCGAGCTCGAGCGCGGCCGCGCGGTGCTCGGCCGTGAGCTTGAGG
>JBKPBU010000204.1:0-1043 GCA_046727015.1 Candidatus Methylomirabilota bacterium
GGGCATGGGCGCGCTCTTCGAGGAAACCGACGACGGCGTCACGGACCTCGAAGTACTCGCTCGTGGCGACGATCTCCTCGCGCCGTCGCGGGCGCGGGAACGGCACGGACAGGATCTCGCCGATGGTCGCCGCCGGCCCGCTCGTCATCATCACGACGCGGTCGGCGAGCAGGAGCGCCTCGTCCACATCGTGGGTGACCATGATGACGGTCTTCCGCTCGGCTTCCCAGAGCGTCATGAGCTGGTCCTGGAGCTCCATCCGGGTCAGCGCGTCCAGCAGCGAGAAGGGTTCGTCCAGGAGGAGAAGCCTCGGCGCGAGGGCGAAGGCGCGGGCAATGCCCACCCGCTGCTGCATCCCGGCCGACAGCTCGCGCGGGTAGCGGCCCCCCTGCCCGCCGAGTCCGACCGCATCCAGGTAGGGCTCGGCCCCGGCCGCGGGCCCCCCGGGTCGCACCTGGTCGAGGGAAAGACGCACGTTGTCGCGGACCGAGAGCCACGGCAGCAGCGTCGCCGACTGGAAGACAACGCCGCGATCGGTGCCAGGACCGCTCACCTCGCGCCCCCCGATGACGACCCCGCCCGTCGTGGGCTCGTTGAGCCCCATGACGATGGACAGCACGGTAGACTTGCCGCATCCCGAGTGGCCCACGACGCAGACGAACTCGCCCTTGGCGACATGCAGCGTGAAGTTCCGCACGATCTCGGCCGGGCCGCCCGGTGTCGGATACGTCTTGCCGAGCTGGTCGATCTCGACGAATGCAGCGGGCATGGTCATGGCAGGTGCGTGCTCAAGCGCCGCGACGGCTAGCGCGGAGAAATTCAACGATGCCCAGCCGCGCCTTCTGGTAGGCGGGCGTGAGGCTCATGTGCCTGCGGTGACGCGGGCGGTCGAGGCCGACTTCGATGACGGGACCGAGGACCGCGCCGGGGCCCGGTGTCATCGGATAGATGCGGTCGGCGAGCAGGATGGCCTCGTCAACGTCGTTGGTGACCAGGATGACCGTCGTGCGCCGCTCGCCCCAGATCCGAAGCAGCTCGTCCTG
>JBKPBU010000205.1:0-16930 GCA_046727015.1 Candidatus Methylomirabilota bacterium
GTCGCGGTCCTATCGGATCGGGTGGTGGATGGTGACGAGCTTGGTGCCGTCGGGGAAGGTGCCCTCGACCTGCACCTCCTCGAGCATCTCCGGCACGCCGTCCATGACGTCGTCCCGCTTGAGGACGGTGATGCCGAAAGCCATGAGGTCGGAAACGCTCCGGCCGTCGCGGACGCCCTCGAGGATCTCGGCGGTGATGAGCGCCAGTGCCTCGGGATAGTTGAGCTTGAGCCCACGGGCGCGCCGCCGGCGGGCCACCTCGGCTGCGGTGAATATCAGCAGCTTGTCCTGTTCCCGGGGCGTCAGGTGCATGGTCGGATGATCTTACGTCAAACGGTCAGGTGCTGTCTCACCACATCGTGGCGCAGCTCGGAGGTCGAGCCGCGCGAGACGATGGCGCCCTTGCGCATGATGGCGTAGGAGCTCGCCAGGCGCCAGGCGAACTCGAGGTACTGCTCTACCAGGAGCACGGCGATGCCGCTCTCCCTGATCCGCCGGATGGCATCCTCGATCTGGAGAATCACGTTCGGCTGGATGCCCTCGGTCGGCTCGTCCATGAGGAGGACCTTCGGCCGCGCGAGAAGCACCCGGGCAATGGCGAGCTGCTGTTGCTCGCCTCCCGAGAGCACGCCGCCGTTGCGCGAGAGGAGATCCTTCAGCTTCGGGAACAAATCGAACACCTTCTCGATATCGGCCTGCGTGGACCGGCCGTTGTCCGCTGAGGCAGGCCGTCCGAGATACCCGACCCGGAGGTTCTCGGCGACGGTGAGGTTCGGGAAGATCTCGCGCCCCTGCGGCACGTACCCGATGCCGCAGGCCGCCCGTTCTTCGGGACGGAGTCGTCCGAGGTCCTTGCCCTCGAAGAGGATCTTCCCGGAGCGCGCGGGCAGGAGTCCCATGACGCTCTTGAGCAGGGTCGTCTTGCCCACGCCGTTCCGGCCCATCAGGCACACCACGCCGCCCGGAGGCACGTCGAGGGAGACGTCCCAGAGCACCTGGCTCTCGCCGTAGGCGACGTTGAGATCCCGGATCTCAAGCATGACGGCGCTCACTCATCCGCGTCGCGGCTCCGGCCGAGATAGACTTCCATCACCCGCTCGTCCTTCTGGATCCTGTCCACAGGTCCCTCGCACAAGACGCCGCCCTCGTGAAGCACCGTGACCGTGCGGGCGATACTACGGACGAACTCCATGTCGTGCTCGATGACGAGGACCGCGCGCTCCTCGGCGACGCCGCGCAGGAGCCGCCCCGTCTTCTCTGTTTCTTCGTCCGTCATGCCCGCCACGGGCTCGTCCACCAGGAGGAGCTCGGCATCCTGGACCATCACCATGCCGATCTCGAGCCATTGCTTCTCGCCGTGAGAGAGTCCCCCGGCCCGATCCTCCGCGTGGCCGAGGAGGCCGATGCTCTCGAGGGTGGCGTCGACGCGGTCCCGCTGCGCCCCGTCGAGCCGCGCCCGGAGCGTGGGCAGCACGCCCTTGCTCGAGCGCGCGAGCGCCAGCTCGAGGTTCTCCCGCACGGTGAGATTGGCGAAGATGGATGGCGTCTGGAACTTGCGCCCGATGCCAAGGCCGGCGATCTCGTTCTCCCGGCGCCCGATGAGATCGATGTTGCGGCCGAAGATCACCCGCCCCGCGCTCGGCTGGACCTTGCCGGAGATGACGTCGAGCAACGTCGTCTTACCGGCGCCGTTGGGTCCGATGACGACGCGCAGCTCCTTGTAGTCCATGAAGAAGTTGAGCCCGTTGAGCGCCTTGAAGCCGTCGAAGTCGACGGTGACGTCTTCCAGGTAGATGATGGAGCCCCCCGGAGACGCGGTGGAAGTCATTCTGGTTGCCTTAATGTGGAAGATGGCGCATGGCGGTTGGGCCTCTTCGCGCAAGTACTCATCGGGGCGTCAGCTCCACGGTCTTTGCCTCTTCGCGCAAGTGCTCATCGGGGCGTCAGCTCCACGGTCTTTGCCTCTTCGGTTCTCGCTGGCGCGGGCTGCGGCGCCTTCGTCGTGCCGAAGCGGGCCATGAGCTTCTGCGCCGTGCCCACCACGCCGTCCGGGATGAAGAGAACGACCGTCACGAACATCCCTCCCAGCACGAGGATCCACAGGTCCGGGTAGTGGGTCGTCAGCTGGCTCTGGAGCCAATTCACGCCGAAGGCCCCCACCACCGGCCCGATGAGCGTTCCTCTGCCGCCGACCGCGACCCAAATGATCATCTCGATGGACGGGAGCACGCCGATCCGCGCGGGCGTGATGATGCCGACCTGGCCGACGTACAGCGCCCCCGCTATCCCGGCAAGTATCGCCGACACGGTGAACACGAAGAGCTTGAAGGCCGCGGGGGAATACCCGCAGAAGAGCACGCGCGTCTCGCTGTCGCGGATGGCGACGAGGACCTTGCCGGCGGGCGAGCGCACGATCCAGCGGCAGAGCAGGTACGCGCCGCAGAGACACAGGGCCGTGGCGACGTAGAGACCTCGCTGGGTCGCCGGCTCGTTGAGCGGAAAGCCGAACATGGTCTTGAAGCCCGAGAGCCCATTGGTGCCGCCCAGGTTCATCGCGTTGCGGTTGAACGTGAGCCAGGCGCACAGGGCCAGCGCCTGCGTGATGATCGAGAAGTACACGCCGCGGATCCGGCTCCTGAACGTCAGGAAGCCGAAGACGAGCGCGACCACGCCGGGAACGACGACGATGGCGAACAGGGTGAAGAGAACGCTGTAGAAGGGTTTCCAGAACAGCGGCAGCTCCGTGACGCGGTTCCAGACCATGAAGTCCGGCAGCACGTTCTGGTAGACCCCCTTGGCGCCGATCTCGAGCATGAGGTGCATGCCCATGGCGTAGGCGCCCAGGCCGAAGAAGACGCCGTGCCCCAGCGAGAGCACCCCGGTGTATCCCCAGATCAGGTCGATCCCCAGAGCCAGGATGGCGTACGTCAGGAACTTCCCGAAGAGATTCAGCGTGAAGTTCGAGACGCGCAGCGGTGAGCCCTGCGGGAGCGCGTTCAGCGCCGGCAGGACGACGACGAGCAGGACGGCCGCCGCAACGAAGGCCCAGCGCTCACGAGTCCGCATAGCGTCCCTTGGCCGCGAAGAGACCGGACGGGCGCCGCTGGATGAACAGGATGACGAGCACGAGTATGGCGACCTTGCCGAACACGGCGCCGAAGCTCGGCTCGATGATCTTGTTGAGCCCGCCGATGCCGATCGCGGCCAGGATGGTGCCGAGCAGCTTGCCGACCCCGCCGGTGACCACGACCATGAAAGAGTCCACGATGTAGTTCTGGCCGAGCTCGGGTCCGACGTTGCCGATCTGGGTCAGCGCGCAGCCGGCGAGGCCCGCGAGGCCGGAGCCGAGGGCGAACGTCAGGGCGTCCACGCGACGGGACCGCACGCCGAGACAGGCCGCCATCCCGCGGTTCTGCGTCACCGCGCGAATCCGCAGCCCCGCATCGGTCTTGAACAACAGCAGGTACATTCCCGCCACGGCGACGGTGGCGAGGCCGATGATGAAGAGCCGGTTGTAGGGCAGCTGGATCCCAACCATCACCGGCACGCCACCGGAGAGCCACTTGGGCGAGATGACGTCCACGTTCGCCGCGCCGAACCAGAGGCGCAGGCCCTGCTGGATCATGAGGCTGATCCCCCAGGTCAGCAGCAGCGTCTCGAGCGGACGGCCGTAGAGGAAGCGGATGACGCCCCGCTCGAGGACGAAGCCGGCCGCGCCCGCGACGAGAAAGGAGAGCGGCAGCGACACGAGGAAATAGTACTCGAAGGCCCCGGGGGCGTTGCCCTGGAACCACCCCTGCGTGACGTACGTCGTGTAGGCGCCGAGCGCCATGAGCTCGCCGTGGGCCATGTTGATGACGCCCATCAGGCCGAAGATGATGGCCAGGCCGAGCGCCATCAAGAGCAGGATGGAGCCCAGCGAAACTCCCTGGAAGACGACCTGGATGCCCTGGGTCAGAAGTCCCCAGCGCTCGATGCGCTTGACGGCATCGGCTGCCGCCTGCGCGAGCGCGGGCGGCGCGTCGGCGGCGCCCGCGACGTCCCGGAGCCGGTCCAGAGCGTCGCCGCTGCCGAGAGCGCCTAGCCGGGTGGCGGCGATGACGCGCTCGGCGGGAGAGCCGGACTTCAACTGGATGAGCGCGATCGCCTCCTCCAGCGCGTAGCGCACCCACCTGTCGTTCTCCTTGGCGAGTGCCTCGGTCAGCGCCGGCAGCGAGCCGGCATCGCCTCCGTTTCCCATCTTGACCGCGGCAGCCTGGCGGACGGTCCAGTCCGGGTCGGTGAGCTGGGACTGTCCTGAGAAGGCGTCGATGAGCGGCCGGAGGACAAGGCGCAGGCTCCGTCCCGTCGCAACCTCCTCGAGCTTCGAGAGCTCGATCAGGAGCGGCTTGCCGCCGGGCCCGACGATGGGCTCACGGCCATAGGCGCTGAAGAGCGGGACCATCGTCTTGTCGCCCTCGCTGACCTTGTCGCCGACGATGACCGTCTCTTTCTTGCCCCCGGGCAGCGACTGGACGTAGACGCTTCCTTCGCGGAGAGCTTCCAGCAGGGGAAGGATCTTGCGGTCGCCGGTCTTGCCGAGGACGACCGCCGCCGCCTCCTGGACGGCCGCGTCGCTGGACGCGACCTCGGCCAGGGCCTTGGCGATCTCGGGCGGCTTCGGGCCGGCGGCGCCCTGCGCCGCTGCCGGGGTGATGAGCCCCGGCAGCAGCACGAGCGCCAACAGCAGACGAATGAACACGCGCGTGGCTATGCCTTCTTCTGATATGTGCCCTGGTGCTGCACCCAGTCGCAGCCCTTGTCCGGGCTCGTGTACTTGCTCCACGGCTCGGCCTTGACCAGGCCCTTCGAGCGCGAGACAACCTTGAACTGTCCGTCCTTGAGGATCTCGCCGATCAGCACCGGCTTGTAGGTGTGGTGGTTCGCCTCGTCCATCTTGATCTGGCCGCCCGGCGCCAGGAAGGTCTGTCCGTAGACGGCCTTGCGGACCGGGCCCACGTCGAACGACTTGGCCTTCTCGACGGCCTGCTTCCAGACGTAGACGCCGAAGTAGGCCGCCTCCATCGGGTCGTCCGTGACGCGCTTGGAACCGCCGGGGAGCTTGTTCTTCTCGCAGTAGTTCTTGAAGTTCTGGATGAACTTCTTGTTCTGGGGCGTGTCTACCGACTGATAGTAGTTCCACGCGGCGAGATGTCCGACGAGCGCGGAGGTATCCATGCCGCGCAGCTCGTCCTCGGCCACGCTGAAGGCCATGATGGGCGCATTCTCCGAGCGCAGCCCCTGGTTGGCGAACTCCTTGTAGAAGGGGACGTTGCTGTCGCCGTTGATGGTCGAGAGCACCGCGGCGCTGCCGCCCGAAGAGAACCGCTTGATCTTGCCGACGATGGTCTGGTAGTCCTGATGGTTGAAGGGCGTGTACTCCTCGGCGATGCTGTCGGCCGGGATGCCCTTGGCGAGCAGGAACGCCCGCAGGATCTTGTTGGCCGTGCGCGGGAAGACGTAATCGGTGCCGAGCAGGTAGAACTTCTTGTATCCGCCGCCTTCCTTCGACATCAGATACTCGGCCGCGGGGATCAGCTGTTGGTTCGGCGTGGCGCCCGTGTAGAAGACGGCCTTCGAGCACTCCTCACCCTCGTACTGCACGGGGTAAAAGAGCAGGCCGTCGTTGTTCTCGAACACCGGCAGCACCGACTTGCGGCTGACCGAGGTCCAGCAGCCGAAGGTGACCGCGACCTTGTCTTGAAGCAGGAGCTGCTTGGCCTTCTCGGCGAAGAGGTCCCAGTTCGACGCGGGATCGACGACCACGGGCTCGATCTTCTTGCCCATGACCCCGCCCTTGGCGTTGATCTCATCGAACGCCATCATGCAGACGTCGCGGAGCGACACCTCGCTGATGGCCATGGTGCCGGACAGCGAATGGAGCACGCCGACCTTGACGGTGCCGCCGCCCTGGGCGCGGAGCACCGACGGAAAGCCGAGCCCCGCGGCCGCGCCGAGGCCCGCGGCCGCCGTCGTCTTGAGAAAATCCCTTCGTGAGAAATCTTGCATGCCCGTCTCCTTCTGACTTCGGGGTGAGAGGTCGGGACCCACCAATGGGTCCTTTCCGGTGGCAATCGCGGCGCTCGGCCTCGGACCCCGCTGTCTCGGCGCGCCGTGCTCCAGGGAGAGCAAGCGTCATGCCCGGCAACCGGTGCAATCTTTCCCGATAATTACGGCGAAGGGCCTGCCGAATTCGCTAAAGGCATGCCTACAGGTTAGGCAGTGGATCACTTGTGCCTTAGAAAACGGCAGGGCTAGCGGGCGGAGCGGAGCGGACCCATGCCGTCGGCGAGCAGCAAGGCTTGGGCGACGTCGGCCATGGTCTTGCGGGAGTCCATCGCGGTCTTCTGGATGCGCCGGAACGCTTCGGGTTCACTGAGCCCCATGCGAGTCATGAGGAGACCCTTGGCTCGGTCCACGAGCTTGCGCGACTCGAGCTTTCGCTTGAGCGACTCGTTCTCGTTCCGCACGGCTTCGAGCTCGCTGAACCGCGTGACGGCGACGTCGAGCGCCGGGCCGAGTTCAGCGCTGCGCAAGGGCTTGACCAGGAACCCGAGCACGCCGGCATCGACGGCCCGCGCCGCGACCTCGGGATCCGCGTGGCTCGTAAGGAGCACGATGGCGCACCGCAGGGTCTGCATCACCCGGCGCGCCGCCTCCACGCCATCGCCGTCGGGCAGTCCTACCGCCATAAGGAGGACGTCGGGACGATGCTTGTCCACCAGGTGCACCGCGTCTTCCACGCGACTGCCATTGCCCACCACGGCGCCACCCTGGGAGCTGACTGCCTCGGCCACGGAGGCCCGGGACTGGGCATGGTCATCCACGATCAGCACTCTCCACCGAGGCTTGGTCATACCGAAGGCCAAGAGCAAGGATGGTGCCAGGGGGGCGATACGGAAAATCAGGCGATTGCGCGGCTCGTACCGGCGGCGGAGTGCCCAAGAACCGCCCACATTCGGCGCATCGCACACGCGCTGAGCAGATCAGCTTTGGGCGGCCCACGCACCGACGCCGGCGCCCGGCGTGGAGGCACGCCGGGCACCGGCGGGAACTCGGGGAAAGCTAGATGTCGTAGTAGAGGGCGAACTCGTACGGGTGCGGGCGCAGCCTCACGGGATCGACTTCGTTCTTCCGCTTGTAGTCGATCCAGGTCTCGATCAGGTCGGGCGTGAACACGTCGCCCTTGAGCAGGAAGGCATGGTCCTTCTCCAGGTTGTCGAGCACGACGTCGAGGGCGCCCGGCAGCTGCTTGATCTTCTTCTGCTCGGCCGGCGGCAGCTCGTACAGGTCCTTGTCGACCGGCTTGCCCGGATCGATCTTGTTGGCGACCCCGTCGAGCCCCGCCATGACGCAGGCGGCGAAGCTGAGATACGGATTGCACGTCGGGTCGGGAGTGCGGAACTCGATGCGCTTGGCTCCCTCGGCCTTGCTGTACATCGGGATGCGGATCGCGGCCGAGCGATTGCGCTGGCTGTACACGAGGTTGATCGGCGCCTCGTAGCCGGGGACCAGGCGCTTGTAGCTGTTGGTGCTCGGCGCGATGAAGGCCAACAGCGCCGGCGCGTGCTTGAGAATGCCGCCGATGTAGTAGAGGCACATCTTCGAGATGTCGGCGTACCCGCCTCGCTCGTAGAAGAGGTTCTTGCCGTTCTTCCAGATGGACTGGTGCGTGTGCATCCCGGAGCCGTTATCCTGGAAGAGCGGCTTGGGCATGAAGGTCGCCGTCTTGCCCCACTTCTTGGCCGTGTTCTTGGCGCAGTACTTGTACCAGCAGACCTTGTCCGCCATCTTCGTCAGGGTGTCGAATCGCATGTCGATCTCGGTCTGGCCGCCCGTCGCCACCTCGTGGTGGTGCACCTCGACGCGCACGCCGACCGACTCGAGCGCCAGCACCATGTCGGAGCGGATGTCCTGGAAGTGGTCCATCGGCGGCACGGGAAAGTAGCCCTGCTTGTACCGGGGCTTGTAGCCCAGGTTCGGGCGGTCCGGCGTTCCGTCCCGCCCCGTGTTCCACGCGCCGGCCTCGGAATCGATGAAGTAGTACCCGTGGTTGTAGCTCTGGTCGAAGCGGATCGAGTCGAAGAAGAAGAACTCGAGCTCGGGCCCGATGAAGATCGTGTCCCCCGCTCCCGACTTCTTCACGTACGCCTCGGCCTTCTGGGCGACGTAGCGCGGATCGCGCGTGTAGGCCTTGCCCGTGATCGGGTCCTTGACGTTGCAGATCAGCACCATGGTCGGGACGGCAGTGAACGGATCCATCTGCGCCGTCGAGGCGTCGGGCATGAGCAGCATGTCCGATTCGTCGATGGTCTGGAATCCCCGGATGGAGGAGCCGTCGAAGCCCAGGCCGTCCTGGAAAATGCCTTCGCTCAGCTCGGAGACCGGGATAGAGAAGTGCTGCCAGAGGCCGGGAAGGTCGATGAAGCGCAGATCGATGATCTTGACGCCCTTCTCCTTGGCCATCTTCAATACGTCCTTCGGGGTCATGCGTTCCGCCTCCTTTGGACTAGCGTGGGACTAAAAATGCCGGACCGGCGGAGCGTCGCTGCTCCACCGGGCCTGGCTGCCTATGCGCTTCGGTTCAATGCGTCAGTGGGCCGGGCGCTTGGCCTGGGCCGCCTTCATGGCCTCCGCGAACGCGCCACTCCCCGGGCCGCTCATCCCGTACTCGCCGTACGAGGATCCGCCGAGGGCATAGGCGGTCTCCGAGTGCTGCGAGAGGTCGAGGCCCGCCATCTCGTCGTCCTCGGTGATGCGCAGACCCATGATGGCGTCGAGCACCTTGAGGATCACGAACGTCATTGCGAAACCCAGCACGATGGTCGCCACGACCGCCACGAACTGCTTCCAGAGCTGCCCGGGCTCGCCGTAGAGGAGACCGTTCGCCCCGCCGTCGTTGACGGCCTTGCTGGCGAAGATGCCGGTGGCGAGCGCCCCCCACGTTCCGCCGATGCCGTGCACGCCGACGACGTCGAGCGAATCGTCGTAGCCGAGCTTCGTCTTCATGTTGCAGGCCGTGTAGCAGAGCACGCCGGCGAGCCCCCCGATGACCACCGCCGCCATCGGCGTGACGAAGCCGGCGGCGGGGGTGATCGCCACCAGGCCCGCCACGGCGCCCGAGGCGGCCCCCAGCACGGTGGGCTTGCCCCGCGAGCTCCACTCCGTCAGCATCCAACCGAGCGCGGCCGCGGCCGCCGCCGTGTTCGTGGTGGTGAAAGCGTGTGCGGCGAGACCATTGGCGCCGAGCGCGCTCCCCGCGTTGAAGCCGAACCAGCCGAACCAGAGCAGGCTCGCGCCCATCACCGTCAAGGGCAGGTTGTGAGGCGGCATCGGCAGCTGGCCATAGCCCTTGCGCTTGCCGATGACCAGGACGGCCGCCAGTGCCGAGACGCCCGAGGAGATGTGGACGACGGTGCCGCCGGCGAAGTCGAGCGCGCCCAGCTTGTGCAGCCAGCCGCCGTCTCCCCAGACCCAGTGGGCGAGCGGGTCATAGACCAGCGTCGCCCACGCCAGCACGAACACGATGAACGTCGAGAACTTTTTCCGCTCCGCGAAGGCACCCGTGATGAGCGCCGGCGTGATGACGGCGAACATCATCTGAAAGAGCATGAAGGCCTGGTGCGGGATGGTGGCGGCGTACGTCGGGTTGGGCTCGGCTCCTACCCCGCGCAACCCTACCCACTCGAGGCCGCCGATGATGCCCCCCTTGTCGGGGCCGAACGCCAGGCTATAGCCCCAGAGCACCCACTGGACGGAGATGAGCGCGAGGATGATGAAGCTGTGCATCAGGGTCCCGAGCGCGTTCTTCTGCCTCACCATGCCACCGTAGAAGAGCGCGAGCCCAGGCGCGGTCATCAGCAGGACGAGCGCCGTGGACATCAGCACCCACGCGGTGTCCCCCGTGTCGATTTTGGGGGCGGGCGGCGCCGGTGCGGTCGCCGCCGCAGGGGCCGGCGGTGCGGACGCTGGGGCCTGAGCCAGGACGGATCCGGCAACGCAGAGACAGAGAACAGCTAGCAGTATGCTAACCAGGCCTACCCGGCACGCTCTCATTACGGCCTCTCCTCTCCTGGCCATTGCGGTCACAGTGCACTCTCGTCGCGCTCGCCGGTGCGAATGCGTATCGCTGTGTCCACCGGGTGAACGAAGATCTTGCCGTCACCGATATTGCCCGTCTTGGCCGCCCCGGCGAGAACGCCCGCGACCTTGTCCACGAGGCTGTCGGGCACGACCACCTCGATCTTGATCTTTGGGAGGAAATCCACTGTGTACTCGCCGCCGCGGTAGAGCTCGGTGTGGCCCTTCTGCCTGCCGAAACCGCGGACCTCGGAGACCGTCATGCCGATGACGCCGATGCCCGTGAGGGCCTCCTTCACGTCGTCGAGCTTGAACGGCTTGATGATGGCCTCGATCTTTTTCATGGAGTCCTCCCGGGGCGCATTGGTTTGCACCTGTCGTGCCGGGTGACAGAATTCAGGGAGAGGTTGAGAAATCAGTTGCTTGGGAGGAGAACAGGCTAGCCCGATGGGCAAACATCTGCCCATTTGGTAGGCAGACTAAGGAAACTGCCTCGGCGCTAGGCAGGGACCGAGGCGGGGGACGTTAGTGCCTCAGTCGCGCCAGACGGTCGCTTCGATCGCTCTGCGGGACTTGAGACTCGAGTCCGTTTCGACCGGTCGGGGCAGGGCGGCCTCGAGAGCGCTCCAGATATTGCGGAGGTCCGGGCTCTTCGTAGCCGGGAACACGCCCGGAATGGCGGGTGGGCTGTCCATGGTGAAAGTGCCCGAACACACGATGACCGGCACCTTCAGTCCGCGCCGCTCCATTTGCCGGAGGAAGCCCATGCCGTCGAGATGAGGCATCCGGAGATCGAGCACGATGACATCCGGTCGCACCCTGTCGAGGGCGGCCAGGGCGTCGAGCCCATCCACAGCCTCGAAAACTTCGAAGTCCGCCTCGAAGCCCATCCGATAGAGGGCCCTCCAAGCCGGATCGTCGTCGACCACCAGCATTTTCGCCATGAATTCCCACCTCCTATTGCGCCCTAAGTGCAATACGCGGGCCCCCAAGGGAGATCAAGAACAACGGGCGCTTACGAGCAGAGTGTCAACGAAAATGTCATTGGCATGACGGAACACCGTGACACTGTCAAAAACCGAACACCGGCCCTAGCTACGCCGCTGGGGAATGTTGTGGCGGCGCATCTTGGAATACAGCGTGGGTCTGCGGAGGCCCAGGAGGGCCGCCGCGGCCTGCTTGTTCCAGCCTGTCGTTTCGAGCGCGCGCACGATGGAGACGCGCTCTATCTCCTCGAGCGATCCGGCCGGTGGGACGGTACTCAGGAGAGCGACGCCGGCATTGAGGGCTTCGGGCAGGTCGGCGGTCGTTATTTCCCGTCCGCGAGCCACCAACACCGCGCGTTCGATGACGTGCTCGAGCTCTCGCACGTTGCCGGGCCACATGTAGGATAGGAGCCGCCGGAAGGCCTCCGGGTCTATCCCCTCCACCGGTCTATTGTGCTTGAGCCGGAAGCGCTCGAGGAATCCCTTCGCGAGCAGAGGGATGTCGTGAGTCTTTTCCCGCAGCGGCGGCAGTTCCACCGTCACCGTGTTGATGCGGAAGTAGAGGTCCTGGCGGAGCGAGCCGTCGCGGACCGCCGCCTCGGGGTCCCGGTTCGTCGAGGAGATCAGCCGAAAGTCCACGGGGACCGCACGACTGCCACCCAGGCGCCGCACGCTCCGGTCTTCCAACACGCGGAGAAGCTTGGCCTGGAGGTCCGGCGGCATCTCGGTGATCTCGTCGAGGAGGAGCGAGCCCTTGTGGGCTTCCTCGAGAAGCCCCGGCCGGTCCGAGGTGGCGCCCGTGAAGGCGCCCTTGACGTGTCCGAAGAGCTCGGATTCGATGAGGTCCTTCGGCAGCGCAGCGCAATTGATCTTGATGAGCGGTCCGTGGGCGCGCGGGCTCTTGGCGTGGACGGCGTTGGCGGCCAGCTCCTTGCCCGTACCGCTCTCCCCCACGATGAAGACGTTGGCGTCAGACGCGGAGACCGAGTCGAGCAGCTCGAAGACACGCCGCATCGTGGGCGAGCCGCCGAGCATCTCACCGTAACCCATCTGCTCGGCCAGTTGTCGCTTGAGGTCGGAGGTTTCGGCCAGGAGCCTCCGACGCTCGAGGGCCTTGCCGAGCAGGGTCAGCATCTCGGCCGAATCAAAGGGCTTGGTGACGAAGTAGAAGGCTCCTTCCTTGGTCGCCTCCACGGCCTTGGAGATCGAGCCATGGCCGGTCATGATGATGACCTCGATGTCGGCATCGCGGCTCTTGAGCACCCTCAGGAGACCGAGGCCGTCGCCGTCTGGCAAGACGAGGTCCACGAGAGCCACCGAGAAGTCGCGGCCGTCCATGCGGGTGGCCGCTTCCGCCGTGCTCTGAGCCGTTTCCACGAAATAGCCCTCGCGCTCGAGGATGAGCCGGAGGCTCTCCGCGATCGCGGGCTCGTCGTCCACCACCAGCACCGCGGGCTTCATGGCGCGACCACCGGCAGGAGTACCCGCACCTCGGTACCGCGCCCGAGCTGGCTCCGGATGTCCATGCGCCCCCCGTGCTGCTCGACGACGGTACGCGCGATGGCCATGCCGAGTCCGGTGCCGCTGTCCTTGGTGGTGAAGAAGAGATCGAAGGTTCGCGCTTGCGTCTCTTCGCTCATGCCGCAGCCCGTGTCCTCCACCGCGACCTCGACGAATCCCCGGTCCGCCGGACGCGTGCGCAGCATCAGGGTTCCCCCCGCGCTCATGGCTTCGAGGGCGTTGACGATCAGATTGAGAAACACTTTTCGGATCTCACGGGGGTCGAGCGCGGCCTGGGGCAGCGCCGCGTCGAGCTCGAGCGTCACGTGGATCTCCGTGCTCGTTACGCGGGCCTGGGCGAGGGCGAGACAGGACTCCATCAGGCCGTTGAGGTTGGTAGGAATCCGGCGCAGCGACCCCGGCCGGCCGAACTGGGTGATCTCGCGCACCAGGTCGGTCATGTGGTCGACCTCGCGGTTGATCTTGCCCGCCACGTCGCTGCCTTCGGTGTCCCCGGCCTTGGCAAGCCGGTGCTCGAGGTACTCGGCGAAGAGCTTGAGGCCGCCCAGCGGATTGCGGAGCTCGTGCGCCACCTGGGCGGCCATGCGCCCGAGCGCCGCCAGCGCGCCGCTTCTCAAGCGCTCCAGCTCCCGAGTATTCTTGAGGGCTACCGTGGCTTGCGAGGAGAAGAGCGCGAGCACGTCGAGGTCGTCCGCCGTCGGCTCCACCCGCGTCTCGACAACGAGCGCGCCGGCGGCGCCGCCGCCGACGAAGAGCGGAGCGCCCAGCATCAGGCGCCCGTCCGCGTCGGGCACCGTGGCCGAGGGAATCTTTCGATCCATCACCTCGGCCGCCATCCGGGCGAGGTCGTCGATAGGGCCGGGCGCGGCGCCGGCACTGGCCATGGGCACCAGGCGACCATCTTCCAGCAGGAAGACCATGGCCCTCTCGGCCTCGGTCGCCTCGACCGTGGCCTGAGCGATCGCATCGAGGACCCGCTCCATGGTGCCAGAGGAACCCAGGGCGTCACCCACGGCTTTCAACAAAGTCCGGTCGCGGGTCCATCGACGTTCGGACAGCGCGCGGCCGACCTTGCCGCGCAGCTCCTCGGGCACGAAGGGCTTGGTCAGGTAGTCGAAGGCGCCCTGCCGCACGGCTTCGACGGCGTTGTCGATGGTGCCGTGCGCGGTCATGATGAGGACGGGCAGGCGGGGCTGGCGCTCGTGCGCGGCGGCCATGAGCTTGAGGCCGCTGACGGGTTCCATACGCAGGTCGAAGAGCGCCACGTCGAAGCTCCGCTCGTCGAGGAGCGTGATGGCTTCCCCATGGCTCTTCGCGAGCGCCACGTCGAGCCCCATGGATTGCAGCCGCATCTCGAGGACCTCGAGGATGACCGGGTCATCGTCGACGACGAGCGCGCGCGCGGACTTCACCGTTGGTCCTCCGGCGGCGCGTCTGCGGCCGAAGGCGCGCGGTCGCGAGGCAGGCGCACGACGAAGCGGCTGCCCCGTCCCGCAGCGGACTTGACCTGAACGCTCCCTCCGTGCGCCTCGACGAGGCCCTTGACGATGGCCAGCCCCAAGCCGGAACCGCCGCGTCCTCTGTGGGCCTGCTTGTACGGGTCGAAGATGCGCGGCAGGTCCGGCGCCGGGATCCCGATACCGGTATCTTCCACCGCGATCTCGACGTCGGGACCCAGGTCGGTCAGGCCGACCGTCACCGCCCCGCCGTGCGGCGTGAACTTGACGGCATTGCCGACCAGGTTGACCAGGACGCGGAGCAACTGGTCCTCGTCGCCCTGGAGCGCGAAGTCCGTGCCACTGGTCGCGCGCCCGACTGCGAGGCCCTTCTCCTCGATCTGCGGGCGCAGCTCCTCGAGAGAGCGCACGATGATCTTCTCCATGTCCACCGGGCGCCGCTCCAGCGGGAGCAGGCGCGCGCGGAGGCGCGAGAGCTCGAGCACCTGGTTCACGAGCCGCAGAATCCGGTCCGAGCTCGCGGCGATGATATCCACGAGCCGGCCCTGCTTGGACGTGAGCGGCCCCTGCACGCGGTCGAGCAACAGCTGGGTGGCCTCCTTCACCGAGGTCAGGGGGGTCCGCAGCTCGTGCGAGATGTGCGAGAAGAACTCCTCCTTGAGGTGGTCCACCTCTCGGAGGCGCTCCGCCATGCGGTTGAACGAGCGCGCCAGCTCCCCGATCTCGTCACGGCTCGTCACGGGGAGCGGCTCGGTGAAGGCGCCGTCGGCCAGCTGGGCCGTGGCGATCGAGAGCCGGCTGAGCGAGCGCGTGAGGTGCACGGCCAGGAAGGCCGCGGTGGCGAGCGCTGCCGCCAAGCTCGCGAAGAGCGCCCAGAACACCGTATTCCACGTGTGCCTCTCGAGCTGTCGCGCCTCGCTCTGGGTTTCCTCGAGCGCGCCGTAGGTGGCACCCAGCATCCGGTCCAGATGTGCCTCCGTGCGGTCGACGGCTAAGCGTCGCTCGGCGTCGAGCCCGGGTCCCATCGCGGCCAGCCTGCGATACGTCGCGAAGGCAACCGTCGCTTCCTGGTATTGCCACCGCTCCTCGTCGGTGCTGAGGAAGGAGCGCAGGAGGTCGAACTCCTTGGCCATCCGTGCGGCGCGATCGTTCCAGGCCCTCTGGGCAGCCTGCGCCCCGGTCGGCCCGGCGTCCACCGCGGTTCGGGTGAGTCCTCCCAGCTGTTCGCGCAAGGAGGTGCCCAATCGCAGGGCCGGCAGGGACTGGGTCGCGATGCCCCGGTTGACGTCGACCAGCCGGCTAATGGCCAGCAGACTCCAGGTGGCGACGGCAACCAGCGCGAAGATCACGAGCGCAGACGTCATGAAGACTTTGTATGGGAGGCGCATGGTGATGCCTCCAAGCTAGCACAGCCCTGCCCAGAGCGTCAGCGGACTGACACTGCGACCTTATGGTCCAGCCTTTTACTTAGTAATCAACTTTTGAATCTAGTATTTAGAGTCCATGTAGTTCTATTGAGCTTGAAGTCGGTGAAAGAGGGCGTGGGGGCGTCAGGAGTTTCGAGAGTCGCTCCGAGGGCCCAAGTGTCAATGCTCTGACGGCCGAGGTCCTTGCCTTGACAGGCTTCCGGGTGGCGAGCAATATGACCCCCCATGGACTTCGGTTTTGCGTTTCCCGGCCGCGGACCGCTCGCCACCCCTGAAATCCTGACCAAGCTTGCGCGCAAGGCGGACGAGCTCCGCTACTCCTCGATCTTCGTCACGGACCACGTAGTCATCCCGGCCAGCCAGAGTGCGCCCTACCCGTATTCGCCGACGGGCAAGTTCGCGGGCGACTGGAAGAACGGGTATCTCGAGCCACTGACGCTCATGAGCTACCTCGCCGGCGAAACATCGCGCGTGAGGCTCGGAACGAGCGTCCTCGTCATCCCCTACCGCAATCCAGTGGTCACGGCGAAGATGCTGGCGACTCTCGACGTCCTCTCCGGCGGCCGCGTCATCCTCGGCGCAGGCGTCGGCTGGTTCAAGGAGGAGTTCGAGGCGCTCCACGCCGAGCCTTTCGAACGGCGCGGGGCCGTCACCGACGAGTATCTCCAGCTCATGCGGGCCTGCTGGACCCAGGAACCCGTGGAATGGCAGGGCGCTTTCTACCGCATGGGCCCGGTGAGCGCCATGCCCAAGCCCCGCCAGAAGGGAGGCATCCCGATCTGGGTCGGCGGGCACACGGATGCCGCGCTTCGTCGGGCCGGCGAGCTTTCCGACGGATGGCATCCCATCGGTCTGAGGCCTCCCGCCATGTTGCTGCCGGAGGAGTTCCGCGACAAAGTCGCCATCGTCCGCGACTGGGCGCGGAAGGCCGGACGCGAGCCCAAGGCCGTCACGCTGTCGTTCCGATGCCCCCTGGAAGTGCTGCCGAAGCGGGCCAAGCCAGCCGGCGGCGAGCGCCAGCTCTTCCGGGGCACCGCCTCCGAGGTGATCGGAGACGTCAAGACCTACCAGGCGCTCGGCGTCACCCATTTCGTCTTCGACCCGATCGGGGCCGACGTCAAGGGCTGGCTCGCAATCATGGAGCGCTTCGCCGATGAGGTACGTCCGCGGGTCCAGCGCGGCTCGGGGCCTCGCGCGGCCGGCCCGTGAGCCCCTTGCCGGCCGATGTAACCGAGTTCATCGCGAGCGCCCGGCTGGGCCGGCTCGCCACGGCCGACGGCACGGGCCAGCCCCTGGTCCTGCCGATCTGCTACGCGTGGGACGGCGAGGCGCTCGTCTCGGCCATCGACGCCAAGCCCAAGCGCGCGGGCGTCCTCAAGCGCGTGCGCAATATCCGCGAGAACCCCAAAGTCTCGGTGGT
>JBKPBU010000206.1:0-2043 GCA_046727015.1 Candidatus Methylomirabilota bacterium
GCGCTCATGGGCGCGCTCAAGGAGCGCAAGATCCTGGGCGCGGGACTCGACGTCTTCCACCAGGAGCCGCTCGCCCCGGACGACCCGATTCTTTCGCTGCCGAACGTCGTCCTGTCCCCGCACAATGGCGGCCAGACACCCGAGGTTATCCGCGATGGTCTCCTCCGGGCCGTCGAGAACGTGGAGCACTACCTCCAGGGCAAGCCGCGCGACGTCGTCGTCGCGCCCGTCCGCTAGACAGCCAACAACCAAAGGAGGTCCGTCATGGCCAAGATCCTCAAGTGTGGTGACGTGATGCCCGGCTGCAACTTCGTCATGGAGGGCAAGGACGTCGCGGAAATAATGGCCAAGGGCGCGGAGCACGCCAAGACCGCCCACGGCATCACCACGATCCCACCGGACGTGGCGGCCAAGGTTCAGGCGGCGATCAAGGACAAGTAACCCCACACCCCTCACCCTGCCCTCTCCCCTCACCGAGGGGAGAGGGTTCGAGTTCGACGCCTCGCCTGTGAGGGGAGAGGTTTCTGAATTGATCCCCTCTCCCCCACCGGGGGAGAGGGTAGGGTGAGGGGGCGGCTAAAGGGTGGCGCGAATCGCGGCCATGATGTCGTCGCGTGAGGGTATCGTCGCGAGCTCGAGCTTGTCGTTGTAGGGCATGGGGACGTTGCGCGCGCCGAGACGCTGGATGGGCGCGTCCAGCAGGTCCAGCCCCTTCTCGCTGATCATCGCGGCGATCTCGGCGCCGAAGCCCCCGCGCTTGACCGCCTCGTGGACGATGACGAGGCGATTCGTCTTGGCCACCGAGGCGAGGATGGCGTCCTCGTCGAACGGCACGAGCGTGCGTGGGTCGATCACTTCGACGGAGATGCCTTCCTTCTCGAGATCGCCCGCCACCTGCAGCGCGCGCTGCACCATCATCTGCGTCGCCACCACCGTCACGTCTTTGCCCGCGCGCTTGATGTCGGCCTTGCCGAGCGGGATGACGTAGTCGCCTTCGGGCACTTCTCCCTTGGTCGGGTAGAGCATCTTGTGCTCGAGGAAGATGACGGGGTTGTCATCGCGGATCGCCGCGGCGAGGAGACCCTTGGCGTCATAGGGTGTGGACGGCGCCACGACCACCAGGCCCGGCACGTGGCAGAACCAGGCCTCGAGGCTCTGCGAGTGCTGGGCGGCCAGTCGGATCCCGCCACCCTGTGGGCCGCGGATCACGAGCGGCACCGTGGCCTTGCCACCCAGCATGTACCGGATCTTCGCCGCCTGGTTCACGACCTGGTCCATGGTCATCGCGATGAAATCCCAGATCTGGATCTCGACGATGGGCCGCATCCCGGCCACGGCCGCCCCCACGCCCATGCCGACGAAGGAGGGCTCGGAGATCGGGGTGTCGCGGACGCGGTCCTCGCCGAAGCGATCGCGGAGTCCCTTGGACACCTGGAAGATACCGCCGATCAGCCCCACGTCCTCGCCCATGAGGAACACGCGCTCGTCGCGCGCCATCTCGCCGTGCAGCGCGGCATTCAGCGCCTCGCCGAAGGTCTGCTCGCGGCCGGCGCGGCTCGCCGGCTCAGCCGCCCGCGAATGTGGCGAGTAGACCGCCGCCTCCATGATCTCGACGGTGGGCTCCGGGCTCTCGCTGCCGTAGGCGACCGCGGCGTCCAGCTCGCCTTCCACGCGCTCGCGCATCTTCTTCAGGTCGACATCACTCGCGCCCAGGTCCACCAGCCGCTTTTCGACGCGGGCGACGGGGTCCTTCTCCATCCACTCGAGCTCTTCCTGCTTGGTGCGGTAGTCGGGCAGGTTGGCGCGCATGCTGTGCCCGCCCCAGCGGTAGGTCACCGCCTCGACGCAGCTCGGCCCCTCGCCCCGGCGCGCGCGCGCGACGGCCTCGCCGACGGCGTCGTAGACGGCGACCACGTCGTTGCCGTCCACGCGGGTGGCCGGGATGCCGTAGGCCCTGGCGCGAGCGGACACGCCTTCACCCGCCGTGGTGCGCGACTGGTCGGTCGAGAGCGCGTACTTGTTGTTCTCGCAGACGAAGATGAA
>JBKPBU010000207.1:0-13239 GCA_046727015.1 Candidatus Methylomirabilota bacterium
CGAGACCGCAGCCCGCTCCAATCGTCAGGAGAAGTCCCAGGCTGTAGATACCCTGGTGTCGCGCGACCATGAGGCTTCCGAAGCCGACCATCGTGCTGATGCCGCTCAGCGCGACCCCCATCACGGTGCTGCGCGCCACGAGCGGGCCCCCGTGGGCGCGCCCCTCGAGGTAGCGCACCATCACGTTGAGCCCGAATTCCGCTGAGGCGCCGATGATGAGCGGCAGCCCCCAGACATTGGCCATGTTGAACTGGACGCCGAAGACCCGCATCAGGCCGATCGTCCAGAGCAGGCCCAGAACCAGAGGCAGGAGCGCCAGCAGCGTCTCCTTCACCCGGCGCATCAGAAGGTAGGACAGCAGGCCCACGAGGAGGAACGCGTAGATCGTGCCCTGGTAGTAGGCGCGCTCCATGTAGCCGATGGCCTCGTAGGTGATGATCGGCGCGCCCGTCACGTCCGGGTCGACCGATCTGAGATCGCGCACGAACTGCTGCGCCCCCTTGCGCTCCCAGATGTCCACGCCGGGATGGATCTGCAGCAGGAAGTCGCCCTGCTTCCCGATGAATTTGTGCCGGAGCTCGTCCGGCACGTCCGCGAGGCCGATCTCGCGCGGGTTCAGGTTGCGCTGGAGGCTGAAGAACTTGTCGATGAAGTCGCGGTAGAGCTGGGACTGCAGGTGCGTCAGCGCGGGCTCGGAGACCTCGCGGTCGGCCGATTGGAGGGTCTTGATCAGGGCAGTTGTCTGCTTGCGCAGCTGCTTGAGATCATCCGGCAGCTTGTCCCCCGCCTCCGAGGCGAAGATGTCCAGCCTTCGCTTCAGCTCGCTGAGCCCGCGGGTCAGCCGGTCGAGGTCGACCGGGCTCGAACGGCCGACGCGAACCGGCGCCACCACGGGCGCGAAGGTCCGGATGATACCGATCTTCTCCTTCTGGTTGTCGGGAATGATGCGAAGAACCGAGTCGACCTCGGACACCGACGGGAGCTTTTCGAAAGCGTCCTGCTTCCGGCGGAGCTCGTCGAGGGTCGTCGCTGAGGCCAGCCCGTTGAAGCCCGAACGCCCCGTATTGGCGAGGATGCGCTTCTCCCAGACCACCGACTCCGTGCCCCTGGGCTGGAGGTTCAGCAGGTTGTAGTCGAAGCCTACGTACGGGAGCGCCAAGAGCGAGGCCGCCGTCGCGACCCCGGCGACGGTGAGCACCGTCTTGGGGTAGCGTCCCAGCCGGTCCAGCACCGGCACGTGCATGCGCTCGAGGGCATGCGCCCGTGGGGCCTGGTTGCGGGGTCGCGCGGCGTGGTGGCCGTCCACGAGAACCAGCAGCGCGGGGAAGAATGTCATCATGCCCAGCCAGGCCATCAGGATGGCCGTGCCGGCGATGAAGCCGAGCTCCTGGATGCCGCGGAAATCGGTCAGCATGAGCACGTAGAAGGTGCCACCCGCCGTGAGCGCGCCGATGAGCATGCCGGGGCCCGTCCGGGCCGCGGTGAGCTCCAGCGCCTCCTTGAGATTGCGCCCGAGGAAGATCTCCTCCTCGTAGCGGAAGAGGAAGTAAATGCCGTAGTCGATGCCGATGCCGATGACGATCGAGATGAACATCACGGAGAAGATGGTCAGGTGCCCCACGGTCAGCGTGATGACGCCCATGGACCAGGCGAGCGTCACCGCCAGCACCGCCAGCATCAGGAGCGGCTTTCCCACGCGCCAGAAGGCCAGCAGTATCACCACGAGCGTCAGCGCGAAGGCGAGCACGGTCGCCACGCTGCTGTCGTGGAAGGCCGCGGTCATCTCGTCGTTGGACAGGGTCGGACCGCCGGTTACTCCGGCCTGCACGTTGGGGAAAGCCGGCTTGAGGTCCGCGATGACGCCGCGGATGATCTCGATGGCCCGGCGGTCGCTCATGAAGCTGCCCTTGTCTCTCTCGGGCGTCTCCGCGAGCACGAAGAGCAGGCTCTTGTCGTCCGAGAGGAAGTAGCCCGCGTCTGGCGCGTGTTCGCGCAGGGAGAAGAGCGTGCCCCACGGCGACTGGTACGGGGTGGGATGGTCGAGGCGCCCGGCAATCTGGTCGAGCACCATCCGCAGGAAGCGCGTGTCCTCGCCGCTGCCCTGGCCCAGGCCGAGATCGAACATGTTGGCGACGAAGGCCGAAGCCATCCCGGCGTTGGCGCCCTCGATCAGCCGCGCCAGGCTCGGGTCGCCCGCGAAGCTCTCCATGAACTCCTGGTGGTCGAAGACCTTCTCGCGGATCTCCTTGAGCTGGTCGACCGGGAGATAGAGGAGCTGGCGGCCCTCGAAGCGCTTCGGGTCGACCCGGTAGGCCACGCGCGGGAACTTGAGCGGCGAGGCGCGCAGCTCCTGGACGAGGCGCGCGGCGTAGTCCTTGGCCGCCTCGAACGACCGCGCCTCGATGACGATGACGATGTCCTCGAGCTCGCCGAAGTCCCGCGCGTACTGGTTGTAGCGCACGACGTAGCCGGCGTCCTTCGGGAGGAGGTCGCGGCCGGAGGTCTTGAAGCTGAGCGCGTGCAGCGTATAGGCGACGCCGACAACGGCCAGGATGAGGGAGAGAGTGGTGGTGAGAAGAGGCCGGCGGCAGGAGAGCCGGACCAATCGGCGCAGCAGGCGTCCCGTTCTCGAGATGACGATCATGGCATGGCACCGAGACGACGCGCCCAGTCTACCACCCGAGTCCGGCGCGGACCGTATTCCACGGAGCGGATCGGGCTAGACGCCCCCATCGATAAAGCGCGCGAGCCGCTCGTGAGCGGTCTCGTCCGACCACTGCTCGGGCGGAGACTTCATCAGGTACGCCGAGGGGGCGAGGAGGGCGCCCTTGAGCCCGCGGTCCATGGCGATCTTGCAGGAGCGAATCGCGTCGATGACGACGCCGGCGGAGTTGGGTGAGTCCCACACCTCCAGCTTGAGCTCGAGGTTGATCGGCTGATCACCGAAGGAGCGGCCCTCGAGCCGGATGTGCGCCCACTTGCGGTCGTTCAGCCACGGCACGTAGTCGCTCGGGCCGATGTGGATGTCGTCGGCCTCCATCTCGTGGGCGAGCTGGGAGCGGACGGCGTCGGTCTTCGAGATCTTCTTGGAGGCCAGGCGCGACCGCTCGAGCATGTTCAAGAAGTCGGTGTT
The DNA here is from genome assembly GCA_046727015.1 of Candidatus Methylomirabilota bacterium. Taxonomy (GTDB): domain Bacteria; phylum Methylomirabilota; class Methylomirabilia; order Rokubacteriales; family CSP1-6; genus AR37. The sequence goes on from JBKPBU010000207.1 coordinate 3,134, forward strand.
CCCGCCCACGTTGAGCTGGCTCGTGTGCTCCATCCGGACGCCGCGGTCCATGAAGAGCTTGGTGAGCACCCGGTGGACGATGGTGGCGCCCACCTGCGACTTGACGTCGTCGCCCACGATGGGCAGGCCGTGCTCCTCGAAGCGCCGCCGCCAGTACTCCTCCCGGGCGATGAAGACCGGAATGCAGTTGACGAAGGCGCAGCCGGCGTCGAGGACCTGCTCGACGTACCACTTGGTCGCCATCTCGCTGCCGACGGGCAGATAGTTGACCACCACGTCGGTGCGCGTCTCGCGCAGGATGCCCGCGATGTCCACCGTGGGGCCGGGCGCCTTGGTGATGATCTGGGAGAGATAGTGGCCCAGGCCGTCATGGGTCATGCCGCGCTGCACCGGCACCCCGAGAGGCGGCACCTCGCCGAAGCGCACCGTGTTGTTGGGCTTCGCCCAGATCGCCTCGGAGAGATCGCGGCCGACCTTGTTGACATCCACGTCGAAGGCCGCCGAGAACTCGATGTCGCCCACGTGGTAGCCGGCGAGGCGGGGCTGCATGAGACCCGGGATAAAGCCGTCGTCCGGGGCGTTCTTGTAGTAGTGAACTCCCTGCACGAGCGCCGAGGCGCAGTTGCCGACACCGATGATGGCGACGCGTACCGATCCCACGTGGACCTCCCAGAGAATTAGTAAAGTCGCGTCATATTACCACACCGACCCACGCGTCTCGAACCGAGCCGACCATCCGGGCGAAAATCACCGTCGGGCGTGGAGAAGGGCCCAGATGCGAGGCGGCGCCCGACCGCGCAGGCCGTCGAGAAGGGTCCAGATGCGAGGCGGCGAGCGCCGCGGCACCCCGAGGCGTATATTGTCTCAGCTCTCGTCTCGTGGCTCCGCCCCTCATCTCGAAGGGCCACGTACGTTGAGGGGTGCCGCAAGCTCGCCCCAATAGGTACCTACGTAGGGGTCGCAGATGGGCCCTTATCGACGGCCTGCCTTGAACATCGTCAGTGCTCCGAGCCCCACCAGCGCCCAGGTCGCCTCGCGGAGGCGACGGACGAGGGAGAAGGACAATCCCGCCGCTCCCGGCAGCCCGAAGGCCACGAAGATCGCGACGTTGCCCCCCTCGAGCGCGCCGAGCGAGCCGGGGATCATGAAGGTCGCGAACCTGACGGCGCTGCTGACCGCTTCGAGGACGAGCGCGGTGGCTAGGCTCACGGGGATGCCCGCCAGCGTCAGCACCAGGTAGATTTCCAGGCCGCCCACCGCCCAGCCGAGCGTGTGGAGCAGCGAGGACAGCAGCACGCGGGCGGGGCGATGCAGATACACGCGCGCGAGCCACCGGTCCACGCCATGGAGCAGCTCCTGGTGGCGCTCGGCCGGCCCGAGCCCGAGCCGCCAGAGGACGCGGGTCGCTCCGGCGACGCCTCCCCGGATCTGCACCACGACGAAGCCTCCCACTCCGATGATCTCCGCGGCGAGCAGGGCGGCCATCGCGATGGTCACCGCCCTCGACGGCTGGTCGAGCGTCAGGAGCGCCACGGCGAGTCCGGCGGCCAGGAAGACGGCTTGCCCGATCACCATCGTGGTCTTGTCCACGACCACCGAGGCGAGCCCCTCGTCGAGCGGCAGCCGGCCGCGTACGAGGTATGCCTTGAGGGGCTCGCCGCCCACCGAGGCCGTTGGCGTCAGCAGATTCGCGGACTCGCCCGCCAGGCGCGCCGAGGCCAGGGCTCCCCACGGGACGCGGCAGCCGGGCAGGAGCACGCGCCAGCCGAGCGTGTCGAGAGCGACGGCCACGCAGTACGGGAAGAGTACGAGGAGCGCGAGCCGCCAGGACAGGGTGCGGATGGTCTCCCACACCGCGGCGGGCCCCAGATCCCAGACGAGCCATGCGATGAAGCCGAGGCCGACCGCGAGGAGCAGCGGCCGCAGGAGCCTGCCGCTCACGAGCTCCCGATGGCGCGTCGGAAACGGTCGCGGATCTCCTCGGGACTATAGGGGATGCGTGGCACGGTCCGCTCCTCGGCGCTGACCCGGACGAGAATGAAGCTCGGACCGTCACCCTCCAGCGCTCCGCGAAGCGCGCTCTCCACGCCGGCCGCCGAGTCGACCGACGCGGCCCGCGCATATCCGCAGGCCGCCGCCACCGCGTCGAGGCCGACGCCGCGCGATGGCGACAGCTGTCCGCCCGTCGAGCCGTAGACGCCGTTGTCGAAGACGACGTGAACGAGGTTGACCGGTCGCCCGCGCCCGATCGCCGGGCCTCCGCCGACCATGGGCAGGATGCCCAGGTTCATGAGGAGATTGCCGTCGCCGTCGAAGACTATCGCCGGCTGCGCCGGTCGGGCGAGCGCCAGCCCCAGGGCGATGGACGAAGCGAGCCCCATGGACCCGATCATGTAGAAGTTCTCCGGCCGGTCGCGCACGGCGAAGGATTCGCGGCAGACGTACCCGTTGGCGTGGATGACGGGTTCGCTCCCGAGAGCCTCCACGGCGGCGCGAAGGGCCTCGAAGCGGGACAGGGACGCGGGCCTCGCCGGCCACGGCGCCGTGGGGACCGGAGCCGGGTGCCTGGGGGCTTCTGGCGGGGCAGGCTCCTGGGCGTCCGCGTCCAGCACGCGCGGTGGCAGCAGAAGCGCGACCGGCTGGCTCAGGCGCAGGGCTTCGGCGCGGGCCCAGGCAACGTCGGCTCTCTCGCTCCCCCGCTCGAGCACACGGTGCGGCACTCCCATGAGATCGAGAAGGGGCCGCGTGATCTGGCCCATCACGATGTGTTCCGGGGCGTCCTGACCCTCGAAGCCGCGCCAGGTCACGAGCAGCACGGCCGGCAGCCGGTAGAGGAGCGAGAGGGAGACGAGGGCGTTCGCGCTCGTGCCGAGCCCGGAGTTCTGCATGACCACGGCCGGCACGCGGCCGCCGAGCCAGGCGCCGGCCGCCAGCCCGAGCGCGATGTCCTCGCGAACGGCCGGGATATAGGGTTCCCGGCCGCCTCGGGGATGGCGCTCGAGGGCTGCGATCACGCCTTCGGCAAGCGAGCAGGGGACGCCGGTGAAGAAGTCGAACCCCTGGGCGTCGAGGAGGCCGGCGAGCTCGTGCCCGGTCATGACTGAGGCGCCCTCCCGCGCGCCGGCGGGCCTACTTCAGGGTTTTCTTCTTCTGACTGGCATCCTCGAGCGACTCGGTCTGTTTGGCTTTCATGCGATCGACGAGGGAATTGTAGCCGTTGCTCTGGATGATCTTGTTGAACTGGGTGCGATAGTTCGACACGAGGCTGATGCCCTCGATGTTGACGTCGTAGACCAACCAGCGGTCGCCACGCCGAAAGAGCCGGTAGTCGATGGGCACCTCGGTGCCGTTCTTGGTGATGATCTTGGTGCTCACGATGGCGAGGTCGCCGTCCATGCGCTCGCCGCTGTAGACGATCTTCTCGCCGCCGTACAGCTCGATCTTGGAGATGTAGGAGCGCTCGAGGAGGTCGCCGAAGAGCCCGACGAACTCGGTACGCTGGGCGTCGGACAGCGGCTGCCAGTAGCGCCCGAGCGACCGTCGCGCGATCTCGCCGAAGTCGAAGATCTCGTTGGCGATCTGTCGAACCGCGGCGCGCCGCTCGTCCGCCTTGCCCTCACCCTTCATCGCGGGGCTGTCCAGCGTGGAGACGACGCGGTCGATGGCGCCCTTGAGCTGCTCCTGGGCCGTGGCGGCCCAGCCGCCCTGGACTGTTGACAGTACGAGGAGACCCGCGGTCGCGAGTCCCCGGAAGAGACGACCAGTCATTGCTGGACCTCCAATCGGGCGGGCAATCGGACGGGCAATCGGACGGGCAGTGCGGCTGGCCTCATTAGACTTTCCCGAAGACGTACTTGGACAGCAGCTCCTCGAGGTCGATCGGCGGCTCCACCTCGGTGATCTTGCCGTTCGGCCTGATGATTCGATCGGACCCGCCGGGGCTGATCTGGAGAAACTTCTCGCCGATGAGCCCCCGGGTCTTGATGGACGCGATCGAGTCTTCCGTGAGCTTGACGCCGTTCCGGATGGACATGACCACGTGGGCCTGGTAATTGGCGAGCTGGATCGAGGTGACGCGGCCGATCTCCACGCCGGCGATCTCGATGCTGGACCCGTTCTTGAGGCCGCCGGTCGTCGGGAAGTCCGCCGTCACCGTGTAGCTCTCGCCTCCGAAGAAATCGACTTTTCCGAGTCTAACCGAAAGCCAGCCCAGGGCCAAGATGCCCAGCAGGACGAAGACCCCGACGGCCACGTCCAGCGTCGATCGTTTCATGCGGCTTCTCCCTTCGTCTCACGCGGCATGGTTGGCGCTTTCGGGCTCTCCGCGGATGAACTGCTGCACGAGCGGGTTCGTCGACGCCTGGATGCTCCGGGCGTCCCCCGTCTCGATGATCACGCCCTCGTGCAACATGGCGACACGGTCGGCGATCTCGAAGATCTCCGGGATCTCGTGGCTGACCATGACGGCCGTGAAGCGGAATTTGCGGTGCAGGTCCTGGATCAGGTGATGAATGGTGTTGACGAGGATCGGGTCGAGCCCCGTGGTCGGCTCGTCGAAGAAGACGATCTCCGGCTCGGTCACGAGGGCCCGCGCGATAGCCACCCGCTTGCGCATGCCGCCCGAGATCTCGGCCGGGTTCTTGTGCCCCATGTCCACGAGCCCGACCTGGAGGAGCTTCTCCTCCACCCGCTGGGCGATGTCGCCGGCGGCCAGGTTCGTCTTCTCGCGCAGGGGGAAGGCGACGTTGTCGAAGACCGACATCGAGTCGAAGAGCGCCCCGCCCTGGAAGACGACGCCGTAGCGCCGGCGCACCGCCTCGAGGGCGGCGCCGCGGAGCTTGGTGATGTCGATGCCGTCCACGAGCACGGCGCCCGCGTCCGGCCGCAGGAGCCCGAGCAGGTGCTTGAGCAGCACCGACTTGCCGCCGCCGCTCCGGCCGATGACGATCATGATCTCGCCCGTCGCGACGTCGAGATCCACCCCCTGCAGCACGGGCTGGCTGCCGAAGGACTTTCGCAGGCCCTGGATGCGGATCATGGCAGCACGGAGCCCAGGAAGTAGTTGAAGACGAGGATCAGCACGCAGGAGAGGACGACCGCTTCGGTCGTCGCGCGTGACACCCCTTCCGCGCCGTGCCCGCAGTGAAAGCCCTTGTACGTGCAGACCCACGGCACCAGCGCGCCGAAGGCGACGGACTTCCAGAAGCCAACCATGACGTCGGCCATGTCGGCGAAGGCGTGCATCTGCCCGAAGTACGTCCCCGGCGACATGCCGAGGAGGATGACCGCGACCAGGTAGCCGCCGTAGATGCCGGCCACGTCGAAGATGGCCGTCAACATCGGGAAGCTGATGAGCCCCGCGAGGATGGCCGGGACCACGAGGTAGCGCATCGGGTTCAGCGCCATCACCATGAGCGCGTCGATCTGCTCGGTGATCCGCATGATGCCCAGCTCGGCGGTGAGGGCCGAGCCGGCCAGGCCCGTAACGAACACCGCGGTCAGCACGGGCCCCAGCTCACGCACGAGGGCGATCCCCACCGCCGGCCCTACGAACGCCTCGGAACCCACCCGCTGCAGCGTGAGGAAGACCTGCAACCCCAGGGCCATGCCGGTGAAAGCACCCGTGAGGATCACGATCGTCAGTGACTTGAAGCCGATGAAATAGACGCGCCCGGCGAGCCGGCCGAGCTTCAGTGGGGGGATGAAGACCAGCGCGACCGCATGGCCGAGGAAGCGGGCGAAGCGGCCGAGGGACTCGACGATGTAGAGAACGAGCCACCCGAGTCTCTCGACCCAGCGCGCCGGCAGGGGCCAGGTGTCGGGCCCGGCCGATCCGTCCGTCACGCCGCCGTGCCCCGATATACTCCCAGCGCCCAGAGCGGGAAGTACTTCGCGTAGAGGTGGTATTTGAGGTAGAAGACCCGCGGGAAGCCCGTGCCGTTCCAGAGGGGATCGTCCCACGTGCCGTCGGCGTTCTGCCGGTCGATCAGATAGCGGATGCCCTTCTCGACAGCCGGCCCCTCGACGCGCCCGGCGGCGAAGAGCGCCAGGAGCGCCCACGCCGCCTGGCTCGGAAGCGACTCGCCACGGCCGGCCAGATCGTCGTCCTCGTAGGAGCCCAGGGTCTCGCCCCAGCCGCCGTCGGCGTTCTGGCGCGCTTCGAGCCAGGCGACGGCACGCTGGACGTAGTCCTTGCTGCAGTCCTCGCCGATGGCGCCCAGCCCGCGCAGCACCGACCAGGTGCCGTAGACGTAGTTGACGCCCCAGCGACCGTACCAGCCGCCGGACTGATGCTGGCTCTTCCTGATGAAGGCGAGCGCCGACTGGGCCGCGGGGTGATCCAGCTTGTAGCCGAGGGTGCCCAGGAGCTCGAGCCCTCGTCCGGTCAGGTCTTCCGTCGAAGGGTCGAGGAGAGCACCGTGATCGGCGAACGGAATGTTGTTGAAGATGAGCTTGTCGTTGTCGGCGTCGAAGGAGCCCCAACCGCCGTCCCCGCCCTGCATGCCGAGGAACCACGTCAAGCCCCGGTCGATGCAGCGCGCCTTGCGCTCGGCGTCGAGCCCGCGCGTCTTGGCCAGGGCCATCATGACCATGGCCGAGTCGTCGAGGTCCGGATAGAAGTCGTTGTCGTACTGGAAGGGCCAGCCGCCCGGCGCCACGTGGGGCCGCTTGGCCTGCCAGTCGCCCGGCACGGTAATCTGCTTGTCCATCATCCACTCGCCGGCCCGGACGAGCTGCGGATGGTCGGCGGGCAGCCCCGACTCGATGAGTGCGTTGACCGCGAGCGAGGTGTCCCACACGGGCGACACGCACGGCTGGTAGTGAAGCGACTGCGTGCTTTCCACGCCCAGGTTTTCGATCTCCTTGACCTGACCGCGGATCAGCGGATGATCCTCCGAATAGCCCAGGGTGCGGAGGGCAAGCACGGCATTCGTCATCGCGGGAAAGATGCCGCCGAGCCCGCCCGGCACCGCCAGCCGCTCCTCCAGCCACTTCTGCGCCGCCTCGATGGCGCGACCGCGGAAGGGCCGCGGCCCCAGCTTCTCCCAGCCTTTGAGCGCGTCGTCCACACCGATGAAGAGGTTCTTCCAGATGAAGCGCTTGGGCGAGAAGGGGCGCGGGATGCGCCTGAACCGCAGGCTTGCCCGCTCGCGCGGCACCGGCCAGAGCTCGTCGAGCCGGCAGGACTCGGGCAAGCGCTTGACGGGCTTGGCGTCCATGAGGATCAGGAGCGGGACGATGACCGTCCGCGACCAGTAGGACACTTCGTGGAGGTTGAAGTAGGACCAGCGGGGCAGCAGCATGATCTCGATCGGCATGGCCGGCACGCCGCGCCAGTCATACTCGCCGAAGAGCGCCAGGAGGATCTTGGTGAAGACGTCGGCCTCGACCGGGCCGCCCCAGCCGTGGATGAGAGCCCGCGCCCGCGCCATGGCCGGGTCGTTCACTCCCACGCCCGCCACCTTCATCGCGAAATAGGCTTTGATGGTGGCCGAGACGTTGGACGGTCCGCCCTCGTAGAGACTCCACCCTCCATCCGCGACCTGGCACCCTCGCAGGTAGCGCACCATCTTGGCTTCCCGCTCGCGGTCCGCCCGGTCCAGGAGGTGGCAGAAGAGCAGATACTCGCTGGTGATCGTGCTGTTCGCCTCGAGCTCGCCGACCCAGTGCCCGTCGGGGGCCTGCGCCGCGAGGAGGGCCGACTGTGCCCGATCGATGGCCGTGTCGATCTCGGACTGGACGATGGTGGGCGGAGTCATACCTGGCTCCGTGCTTTCTCGGTGTCGCACATCGACCGATACTAACACAGCCCGCGCCCGGCCGGCACCCGCGCCGCGTTGAAAACTCGCGGGAAGTCCGCTAAGGTCGGTGACATGCCCCACGAGCCAGCCAGCTGGCCGACTCTGCTCGCGGGGACGGTGCTGCTGCGCCCCTACGTCTTCGTTTTTCTCGCCGCTTTTCTCGTTCTCGCCGGCCGCGACCTCGGGTGGCGCCGGGCCTGTGGGTGGCTCGGGTGGGGCTGGCTCGTCGCCTTCACCGCCGAATACACCTCGACCCGCGCCGGCATCCCGTTCGGCCTGTACCACTACACCGGCAGCACCGTGGGTCGCGAGCTCTACATCTCGAACATCCCGTTTTTCGATTCGCTGTCCTTCCCCTTCCTCGCCTACGCCTCGTACTGCCTGGCGCGCTGGGCGCTGGGACGGGCCCAGGGCTGGGCGCCGGCTGTCCTCGCCGGAGCGCTCATGATGCTGGTGGACGTCGTGGTGGATCCGCTCGCGGTCCTCGGAGAGCGCTGGTTCCTCGGGCGGATCTTTTACTACGCCGACCCGGGTGTCTATTTCGGGGTGCCGCTGTCGAACTTCGCGGGCTGGTTTCTCGTCGGCTGGATGATCGTGGCCGGCTACCTCTGGGCGGTCCGGCGCCGGCCCCGGCCGCCGGGCTCGCCGTGGGGCGGGATCGGTCTCTACTGGGGAATTGTCCTCTTCAACCTTGGTATCACCGCCTGGATCGGGGAGAAGGCCCTGTTGGGGGCCGGAATCCTGGTGCATGTGGCAGTTTTTCTGATAGCCTATGGCCTCAAGGCCCTGTCGGTGTTCCGAGGCTGGGCGGATGAGGCGCCCGCGGGGAAGCGGGTCGTCGCGACTACGTTAACCACACACGAGAGAGGTCGCTGACCAGATGAGCGTGCCGGTTTCCCAGATGTACACCGTCGCGAGCTACGTGCTCAAGCAGAAGCTGCGTGGCCGGAAGCGCTACCCGTTCGTCCTGATGCTCGAGCCCCTCTTCCGATGCAACCTCGCCTGCGCCGGCTGCGGCAAGATCCAGTACCCGGCCCAGATCCTCAAGAAGCACCTGACGGTCGAGGCCTGTCTCAAGGCCGTGGAAGAGTGCGGGGCGCCCATCGTGAGCATTCCGGGCGGCGAGCCGCTCATGTACCCCGACATCGACGAGCTCGTGACCGAGCTCGTCAAGCGGCGGAAGTACATCTATCTCTGCACCAACGCCATCCTGCTCAAGGAGAAGCTCGGCCTGTTCACGCCGTCCAAGTACCTGACGTTCAGCGTGCACATGGACGGGCTCCGGGAAGAACACGACGAGGCGGTGTGCCGCGACGGCGTGTTCGACGAGGCGGTGGAGGGGATCAAGGCAGCGCTCCAGCGCGGATTCCGGGTGACGACGAACACGACGCTCTTCGACGGCGCCTCGCCGTTGAGAATGCGCGAGTTCTTCGACGAGATGATGGACCTGGGGGTGGAGGGCATGATGCTCTCGCCCGGCTACAGCTACTCGAAGGCGCCCGACCAGGAGCACTTCCTGCACCAGTCGCGCACCAACCAGCTCTTCAACGAGATGCTGTCGAAGCCGAAGCGGAGCTGGAAGTTCAACCAGTCGCCGCTCTTCCTGCGCTTCCTCATGGGCAAGAAGGATTTCGAGTGCACGCCGTGGGGCAATCCCACCTTTAATATGTTCGGCTGGCAGCGCCCCTGCTACCTGCTCCAGGAAGGCTATGCGGCCAGCTTCCAGGAGCTGATGGACGGCACGAAGTGGGAGAACTACGGCAAGAAGAGCGGCAACGAGAAGTGCCAGGATTGCATGGTCCACTGTGGCTACGAGGCGACGGCGGTCGATCATACGTTCAGCTCCTTCAAGGGCTTCGCCGAGACCGTCGCCGTCACGCTCTCAGGGAAGCTGTGATCTCCATGAGCCTCGAGGGGTGGGTTCCGCAGATCAACGACTACACGTCGCTCCACGAGGTGGTCGACTTCGCCTTCGACTATCGCGGCAATACGACGGTCGTGAAGACGGATGGCAGCGAGGTCGTCGGCTACATCTTCAACCGCAATGCGGACGTGCCCGAGCCCTTCATCGAGCTCTTCGACGAGCAGGGCAACGGGCCCTTTACCATTCCCTACCGTGATATCGTCACCATCAAGTTCACGGGCAAGGACACCGCGGCGGGCAATAGCTGGAAGGCCTGGGTCGAGCGCAAGGAGAAGGAGAAGGCGCTGAGGGTGGCCGCGGCCGGCGCCGGCCAGCTTGAGTCCGATCCTCATACTCACGGCGGTTGAGCTCGAAGCCCGAGCCCTGGCCCGGGCGCTCGG
>JBKPBU010000208.1:0-1157 GCA_046727015.1 Candidatus Methylomirabilota bacterium
GCTTCGTCGCGAAGTGCGTCTTCTACCTCGCCCACGTCTGGGAGTTCATATCCGGGGAGCCGCGGGAGGCGAACACGGAAGGCGGCGTCTTTCCCGCGATCTTCGGCACCATCCTCATGGTGATCCTGATGAGCATCGTGGTCACTCCGCTGGGAGTGCTGGCCGCCTTCTACCTGCGCGAGTACGCGAGGCAGGGCGCCTTCGTGTCGGCGGTGCGCATTGCCGTCAACAACCTGGCGGGCGTGCCGTCCATCGTCTTCGGTGTCTTCGGTCTGGGCTTCTTCATCTACGGGGTGGGCGGCGCCATCGACCGGCTCTTCTTCGCCGAAGCGCTGCCGACCCCGACCTTCGGCACGGGCGGCATCCTCTGGGCCTCGCTCACCCTGGCCCTCCTGACGGTGCCAGTGGTGATCGTGGCCACGGAGGAGGGATTGGCCGCCATCCCGGGCGGGATGCGCGAGGCCTCGCTGGCGCTCTCCGCCACCAAGCTCGAGACGACACTGCGGGTCGTGCTGCCCGCGGTCATGCCGTCGATCCTGACCGGCTTGATCCTGGCCATGGCGAGGGCGGCCGGGGAGGTCGCCCCCCTCATGATCACGGGCGTCGTCAAGCTCGCGCCGTCGTTGCCCATCGACGGTCAGTGGCCCTTCTTCCACCTCGAGCGCAAGTTCATGCACCTGGGCTTCCAGATCTATGACACGGGCTTCCAGTCGCCCAACGTCGACGCGGCGCGCCCGATGGTCTTCGCGACGACGCTGCTGCTCCTGGCGATCGTCGTGTTCCTCAACCTGTTCGCGATCGCGACACGCAACCGGCTGCGTCGCAAGTACGCGACGTCCGCGGTGTAGCATGGGAACCCAAGGAGGCGTCATGGCCGGATCCGTCAGCGTCACCGCCGGGCTTCACCCGCCGACCTCGCCAGGCACTATGATGGAGACGGCGATGGTCGAGATCGAGCAGCTCAATCTCTGGTACGGGCTCAAGCAGGCGCTCACCGACGTCACCATGTCCATGCCCAAGCACCGGATCACGGCCTACATCGGTCCGTCGGGCTGCGGCAAGTCCACGCTGCTCCGCTGCCTCAACCGGATGAACGATCTCGTGGACGGAATCAGGATGACCGGGAGCATCCGGATCGGCGGCGTCGACATCTACGA
>JBKPBU010000209.1:0-5802 GCA_046727015.1 Candidatus Methylomirabilota bacterium
GAGGAGGCCGTCGCCTGGGTGACTGAGCAGAGCACGCTCGACCTGTTCCACAAGACGCCGACCATCCGCGTGGTCGGCTGAGAAGCGCACCGGTCCACGCCGAGGGCCGACCTCGCTCCGATGCTGAGGCCCTCGGATCCGCGCCGTCTGATCCCGCTCGTGATTGCTACGACGCTCGTGCTCGCGAGCCCTCCCGCGTCGACCGCGCAGTCCCCCCGCCCATCCGGTCCATCTTCCTCCGCCAAGCCGTCAGGGTCCCCTCCAGCCCACGCCGATGATCTCGAGAAGCTCGCGGCCAAGGCCAGGAGGGACGTCACGAAGTACCGAGCTACCCTGGGGCCGGTGCTGGCCATGTACGAGCGGGAGCTGGAGCGGCAGACCGAGCTGGCAGCGGCGCGACGGGATCTCTACGAGCGTGGTGCGCTGTCGGAAAGGGAGCTTCAGGAAGGGCGGCGCGGGTTGATCGCGGCGCAGAAAGAAGTGGACGACATGCGCCGTGCGATCGCGGAGGCCGACCGCATGACGGGTGAGGCGCGGATGGTCGATGTGGGCAGGCAGCGGCCGCTCGCGAGGGGAGCCTACGAGGAGATACCAGGTCTCGTCCGCTTCAGCGGTCTCGCGGAGTGGTCGCTGACGACCGACACGCCCAAGCTGCAGCGCTTCTTCGAGTCGCGGTTCGGCCGGGCTCTGCCCATTAGCGCCTTTGGCCAGACGGGGCTTCATGACCGGATGGGCTTCGACCACCGCAATGCGCTCGACGTGGCGCTACATCCGGACAGTCAGGAGGGCCGGGCTCTGATGGGCTTTCTGCGGACGAGCGGAATCCCGTTCATCGCCGCATGGGGGTCTGTCCCGGGCGCTACCTCCGGCGCGCACATCCATGTAGGCCAGCCGTCTCCCCGGCTGATCGTGCGGAGGTGAGCCCGGTGTTCCCCTCGGCGGGCCACGGGCATTCCTTCCCACACCCCGCGGGGATATTCCGACCAGGAAGACCTGACTGGGTAGATCGCGCCCGAAGATCGTTCATCATGGGCCGGCCAGAGCGTGCTGGTGGCGCCCGATTCGCTGCGGCCAGCGAAGCGTCGAAGAGCGACAACCGCGCCGGTCAAGACTTTCGAACTCCGACGAAGACCAACACGATGCCGCCGGCAAGGGCCAGTGCCCCGAGGATCGGGGGCAGGGGAATGCTCTTCTCCTTGTCGGCGGTGATCTTGAGAGGCCCAAGGTCGACAACTTTTTCGCGCGTCGTGTACGTGATGCCCTGATAGGCCAAGGCGAGCACGCCGAGAATGATCAGGATGATACCAAGGAGAGTCGCAGATTTCACGGTGCCTTCCTCCTTTTCACGTCCAACGCCTGGTTCGCCTCCTGCCGGGCTCGAATCAGCCAACTCAGGCAACCTTCCGCAGCGTTCTCGACGGTAGGTTACCTCAATGATCTGGTATGCGCCGAGGATCTTCTGACGGGAAAACTTGACCCGGTAAATCGGGCGCAACACAGCCGTTCCCGCTTGAGCACATTCGTGTTACTACAGGCACTGGTTTTGCTTGTTAGGGGTTCGTTGGAGCCGGGATTCAATGAAACCTTGAATGCTGGTTTGAGAAGGAGAGCGAACATGATAAAGAGACAGGTCCACTGGGTCCTTGGCTTGTGGATGGTCACGCTCGCGCTCGCGGGCTGCGGCACGGCGACCGGTGCCGCGGTCGGCGCGGGCACCGGTGCAGCGGTCGGATACGGCACTGGGTATGGCGCCGGCAAAGGCGCCCTCATCGGTACGGGGGTAGGTGCCGCGGCGGGAGCGATCTACGATATCTACCAGTACAACAAGAAGTAGGAGGGCTGGCAATGCGAATATGGCAGGCCTCGAAGGAAACGCTTCAGGACCTCAAAGCAGGCGACCGCATCGAGGCCAGGCTGAGGGAAGCGCCGAAATGTTGAGAGCAGGGCGCTGCGCCGGCCTCCTGCTCCTCGTCCTGGCGGCGGGTTGCGCGAGTATAGAGAGCGGGCCCTCGGGTGGGTCGCCGGCCCCCCAGACCGGCCAAGCCGGGCCCGCGGCTCACGACCTCGATCCACAGCAGGCCCAACGTGTGCAACGTATCATGGCCCCGCTCGTCAGCCACATGAACAACCCGCGCCCGTTGAGCCAGGTGCGCGTTCGGATCATGGACGATCCGGAAATCAACGCGGCCAGCGCCGGTGGTGGCGAGTTCTATGTCACGAGGGGTCTGCTCGAGAAGGCGAACGATGAGCACCTCAGGGGTGTCTTGGCCCACGAGCTCGCCCACGATGATCTGGGGCATGTCGCAAAGGCGCAAACGCTCGGCGCCGGCCTGAACATCGGCATGGTCATTCTCGACCAGATCTTCCCCGGGAGCGGCAAGCTCACCCCCATCGCGGGCGTGCTCGTCGCGAATAGCTACAGCCGCAAGGAGGAGTACGAGGCGGATCGCCACGGTGTGGAGATCCTCACTCGCGCCGGTTATTCCAAGGCCGTCATGATCAACACGCTGACCTGGCTCGTTCAAACCTCCGGCCCGAGCGGTGGAGGGATGCTCGCCACCCACCCGGGGACGCAGGAGCGGATCGACGCGCTCAAAAATCTGTAGCTCTTCGTGAAGGCCTGATGACCGGCGCGGCCGCCAGCAGCTTGCCAGTCATCGACCCATCCTGCTCAGACGGCCGCGGTACGGTCAAGCCTCTACGGCTTGGGAATCCGCAGGGTCTTGCTGATCATGAGCGAGCCGGACACGAGGAAGAGCAGCCCGACCGCGTGCCATGTGACACCGACGAGCTCCACTCGATACAGGTTGCCGTGGTAGAACGCCAGCATCAAGGCGCCGAGTGGCACGATGGTCGTAGGAATCGGCGTGCCCTCGAAGTAGGTTACCTTGCCCGTTTTTGTTGAGAGGCTCTCCGCGGTGACGTTGTAACGGGCGAGTCGGCTCACGCCGCAACCGGTGAAGAAGAGCAGGATCATCTGATCCAGGCGGCTGTTGACTCCTGCGGCAAACGCGATCGCCGCCGGAGCTACGCCGAACGAGATCACATCGGCCAGCGAGTCCAGCTCGCGTCCCATGGGCGAGGCGGCGTGCCGCCACCGTGCGATTCGCCCGTCGAGGACGTCGAGGACCAGCGCCACCGGCACCAGCAAGGCCGCCAGATAGATGTGTCGGGTCTCGTGCGTGCCGAGATACTTCATCGCCTCGAAGATCGCGCCCACTCCGCAAAAGCCGTTGGCGATTGTGAAGAGATCGGCCAGGTGAAAGCTGCGGATCATCGAGAAGTGTCGGCCGCCCTTGCCGCCGACCGCGATCTTCATGGTGCTGGAAGGTTACCGCATGAGAAGCCGAGACGCGAGTCCCCGAGTCCGATCCGCGTTCTTGACCACGCCGTCGCCCCTGCGTACGATTCGCCTACGGAGCAGGCCTGGCTCTGGCGCCGGGCCCGAAGAATCGAGGTAGGCATGCTCCGAACGGCGCCGGTTTTTCCTGTACGTCGTGCTAAGGAAAGTACTAGGATGATTGACCCGAATTTGGTCGTGACCGAAGCGGAAGGGAGGAACCGGAGATGGAGGTGGGGCCTCTGAGGATCGACGGCGACGTCGCATCGTCCGCCACGCCGGACCGGGGCACGGATCTCGTCGGCCGTGTCGAGTCGAGCGCTCTCGAGACGACACCCTTCGACCACGTCTACCTCGAGGACCTGTTCCCGCCCGAGTACTACCGCCGGCTGCTCGATCACCTGCCCGAGATCCGCAGGTACCGCGAGCTCCGCCACCGGGAAGCCATGCAGACGGACGGGCACAGCGCGCGACGCAAGTTCTACCTGTTCCCTGAGCACATCATGTGGCTGCCGGCCGGGCAGCGCTCCTTCTGGCGGGAGTTGTCGCGGGTCCTGCGCTCGCGGGCCCTCCAGGAGGCCTTCAAGTCCAAATTTCGCGCCGCCCTCGAGCGGCGATTCGGACGGAGCATCGACCGGCTCTCCTTCTATCCCGTTCCCATGCTCATCCGGGATCTCCGCGGCTACCGGATCGGCATCCACGGCGACGGGCACCGCAAGGCCATCACGGTGCAGTTCTACCTGCCGCGGGACGAGTCCCAGACGCAGCTCGGGACCGTTTTCCACGAGGGGCGGAACGGAGAAGCCGCGAAGCGTACCAAGAGGCTCGCATTCCGTCCCGCCACGGGCTACGCCTTTCCGGTCGTGCGTCACCAGAGCTGGCACAGCGTCCCGCGGACGGGGGACGTCTCCGGCGAGCGCAATTCCCTGATCCTCACGTATTACGTCCAGCAGGGCGCGCTGGCGTGGCTGGCCCAGCGCCTCCACCGGCTCGCGGTGTTCATCGGCTACGGCCTGCGCACGTGACGGGCCAGCGCGGCTGAGCGCCGACCGCATGGATACCATCCTGCAGCTGGTGCTGAACGGCCTCGCCGTCGGGTGCATCTACGGCCTGGTCGCCCTCGGCTTCGTGCTGATCTACAAGACGACCGAGCTGGTGAACTTCGCGCAGGGCGATCTCCTGATGCTGGGTGCCTTCACCTGCTACATGCTCGTGGTGTGGTACGGCGTCGGCTACTGGCTGGCCTTCGCTCTCGCCGTCGTGGTGGTGGCGCTCTTCGGGGCCGCCCTCGACGCGACCGTCCTCCGCCGGGTCATCGGACAGCCGCAATTCGCCGTGGTCATGCTGACGATCGGCCTCGGCGCGACGTTTCGGAGCTTCGCGTCGATCACATGGGGCTCGGAGATCTACACGCTGCCCACTCCCTTCAGTGCCCGGCAGACCATGGTGGGCAAGGTCAGTGTCAGCCACGAGTACGTCGCCATCATCGTCGGCACCGTCCTGCTCTGCGCCGCGCTGTACACGTTCTTCACCTACACCAAGGTCGGCGTGGCGATGCAGGCCACCTCGCAGAACCAGCTGGCCGCGTACTACATGGGCATTCCCGTCAAGCGGATGTTCTCGCTGATCTGGGCGATCTCGGCGGGCGTCGCCGCCGTGGCCGGGGTCCTGCTCGCGCCGGTCTCGCTCATCGACGTCAACCTGGGCTTCATCGGCCTCAAGGCGTTTGCCGCCGCCGTTCTCGGCGGCTTCGGCTCGATACTCGGCGCGCTCATCGGGGGCCTCACCATCGGCCTCATCGAGATGTTCGCCGGCACCTATCTGCCCCAGGGCTTCAAGGACGTCGCCGCCTACGTCGTGCTGCTCGTCGTGCTCGCGGTGCGGCCCCAGGGCATGTTCGGCACCGTGGGCCGGAAGAAGGTCTGACCGGCCATGCGCTTCGTGTTCAAGACCTCCTACGGCCAGGACGTGGCCCTCTTCCGCGACGGAGTCCAGCGGAACACGTACATCGCCCTCTTCCTGGCCGTGCTCGTGCTTCCGCTACTCGTTCCCGAGTACGTCGGTGACATCAGCCTCGTCTTCATCTACAGCCTCTGCGGCGTCTCCCTGATGGTGCTGACGGGCTATACGGGCCTCGTCAGCCTGGGCCACGCCGCCTTCATCGGCATTGGCGCCTATGTGTACGTGTACGTCTCGCAGGACTGGGGCATGCCCTGGATCGTCGGGGTCGGCGCGGCCGTTGTGGTGACGGCGGCGTCGGGCGTGCTGGTGGGCCTGCCGGCGCTTCGCATGACCGGCGTCTACCTCTCGATCGCGACCCTCGCCTTCGCCCTCATCATCCAAGAGGTCTTCACCCGCTGGGACGCGGTCACCGGGGGCCTCAAGGGTAAGGCGGTGTCCAAGGTCGTCGCGTTCGGCGTCCCGCTCGGCACCGACGACCGCTTCTACTTTCTGTGCCTGGC
>JBKPBU010000210.1:0-2053 GCA_046727015.1 Candidatus Methylomirabilota bacterium
TCGTGCAGCGGGCAGGCGCGGGCGCGCAGTATCCGCTCTCGTTCGACACGCTGGCGACGGGCGCCGACGGCACGGGCTTCCTCGACGAGGTGACGCTCTCCTACGCGAAGATCCAGTGGGAGTACCAGCCCGTCGGTCCCAGCGGCGGGCCGGCGGCCGTGGTGAAGGGGGGCTGGGATCTCGCGCTCAACAAGAAGATCTGAGCGCCCCCGCCCGGATCACGTCCGCGCGGGACGGCCGTAGAGCTTGCGCGCCGCCCGCAAATGCGTCATCGCTTGCGCCCGCTTGCCGAGCGCGTCGAAGAGCAGGCCCAGGTTGTGGTGCGCATCGGCGAAGGCCGGGTCCGCGGCGAGGGCGCCCTGGTAGGCCCGGATGGCGTCGTCGGCGCGTCCCAGCTCTTCGAGGAGCACGCCGAGATTGAAGGGCGCGACCGGATCATCTGGCGCCTGCTGGGCTGCGGCGCGATAGTGCGCCTCCGCCTGGTCGGGCTGCCGCGCGACATGATAGAGACGGCCGAGGTTGACGTGCGCGTCGGCCATGGCCGGGTCGAGCTCGAGCGCCTGGTGATAGGCGTGGCGCGCTTCCTCCGGCGAGGCCGTATCCAGCTCGCAGCCGAGGTTGAACCATTCCTCCGCCGTCCGGTTGGGCTGCCCCTCTCTAGAGGGCGCGGGAGCGGGAAGCGGGGCCGGCTGGCGCACCTTCGACGCGACCGCCTGCACATCGAAGTTGAAGAGAAACTGGCCGGAGTCCGGCTGCCACTGCGCCGTGCCGTCCCAGGCGACCACGCGGCGTCCATCCGCGTAGATCGTCAGGCTCGACAACGCCTGGTCGTCGGGCAGCTGACGCTTGAGGGAGGCCACCATGCGCCGGATGCGCGCGAGTGGAACTCGCGCATCCAGCAGGCCCTTGGTGGTCTTGAGAAGCAGGAGGTCCTGAAAGCTCCACTCGAGCTTGCCGTCGCGGCCCCGGCGGGGGGCGAGAACGCCCGCCCGCACGCACGAGCGGATTCGCGCGTCCGACAGGATGGCGATCTTCGCCACCTCGCGGGTGCTGAAGTGCGTCACTTCTTTCCGGCTTGGGCTTTCTTCTCGACCTTTTCTTGATCCGCCGCCCGCTTCGCCGCCTTCACGGGAGGCTTCTTGGCGATCGGCGTAGCGGCGCCTCGCTGCGGCTGCGCGGCTTCGGCCTTTCCGGCCCGCTTGGCCAGGCTCTGCTTGAGCGCATCCATGAGATCGATGACCTGCGCCCGGTGCACCTCGGGCGTCACCGTGGTGACTTCCTTACCCTCCACCTTGAGGTTCACGAGGTCGAGCACGCGCTGCCGGTAGTCGTCATGATACTCGTCCGGCTTGAACTCCTCGTGCGAGAGATCCTCGATCAGCCGAAGGGCCAGGCCCAGCTCGCCGTCCTTGAGGGTGGCGGATTCCCCCTTGTCGATCTCGCCAAACGCTCGCACCTCGTCGGCGAAGTACATCGTGTGCAGCATCAGCCCGTGCTGGGCGGGGCGGATCAGCACCAGGCTCTCTTTCCCGCGCATGACGAACTTGGCGAGGGCCACCCGCTCCGTCTTGGCCATCGCGTCGGCGAGCAGCCGGTAGGGCTTGTCGCCACCTTTGTCGGGGCCCAGGTAATACGTCTTCTCGAAGTAGATCGGATCCACGGTGGACAGCGGCACGAATTCGGCGATCTCGATGACCCTGGACGCTTCGCCCTCGAGGGACTTGATCTCCTCGTCCGTGAAGCGGACGTACTGGTCCTTCTGGAACTCGTACCCCTTCACGATCTGGCTCCGGTCCACCACCTCGTTGTCCACGGGGCAGAACATCTGCTGGCGGAGGCGGTTGCCGCACTTGACGTGAAGCTGGTTGAAGCTGACCCCTCCCGCCGAGGCGGCCGTGTACAGCTTGACCGGAATGGACACGAGACCGAACGAGATCGTACCCGATCCGAGTGCATGCGGAGGCATGGCTGGCGCCCTCCTGGGTGGTGAAAATATCTAAGGGTTGGTACGGTAGCACGGGTCCGGTTATGCTCCAACACTCCCGGCGACGGC
>JBKPBU010000211.1:0-6257 GCA_046727015.1 Candidatus Methylomirabilota bacterium
CCGTAAGGCTCGCCCTTGATGAAGATGGGCACCGAGAGCACGCCCCGGTACCCTTCGCGCTCGACGAGGAGGCGCGTGTCCGTGGACAGCGGGATCGCGGGGTCGTTGAGGATGTCCGCGGACCAGACGGGGCTGCGCTCGCGGATGGAGCGGCCGGCGGTGCCTTCGCCCAATCGCACGCGCAGGCCGCGGAGGAAATCGCTCGAGACCCCGGTGGCCCGCGCGTAGGTCTGCAGCCCGGTCTCCGGGTCGAAGCGAAAGATCCCGGCCGCGGCCGCCCCCGTGAGGCCCTGGCACCGCTCCACGATGGCGTCGAGGATCTGGTCGAGCTCGAGCGAGGAGGTGAGCGCACCGCTGACCTCGAACAGCGCCCGATAGCGCGCGGCGCTCTGCTGAGCCTCGGCGAAGAGCTGGGCGTTGTTGATGGCGATGGCCGCGTGACTGGCGAAGGACAGCAGCAGGTCCATGTCGGCGGCCACGAAGGGGTGGGGCGTGCGCGTGAAGACGTTGAGCACCCCCACGAACCGCTCGCGCACCAGGAGCGGGATAAACGCGCCCGAAACGAAGCCCTCGGCCGCGAGCCACGGGAGACTCACCGCCTCGGGCGACGCCTCGAACCGCTCGATCACCACCGGCTCGTGGCTGACGGCGACACGGCCCGAGACACCTTCTCCGAAGGCGAGACTGCCGGGCCGGGCCGAGGCCAGGTGTCCGAGCAAGCCCGCCTCGGCGCAGAAGCGGAGCCGGTCGCCCTCGGCGATGGCGAGCCGCGCCGCGCCGTTTGCGACGAGCCCCCGCGCCGCGCCCACCACCGCGGCCAGCACTTCCTCGAATGAGCGCGCGGCCGTGAGGCTCTGGCCGATGCGCGCCAGCGTCTCGAGCCGCCGGCTCTGCTCCTCCATCTGGGCCAGGAGTAGCGCGCGCTCGACGACCTGGCCGATCTGATGCGCGACAGACTCGAGGACCTTGATCTCCTCGGGCAGAAAGTCGCGCCGCTCCTGGGAGATCAGGGACATCACGCCCCACGTCTTGCCCTGCACTGGGATGGGGAGGGCGAGCTGTGTGCGGTGAGCGCGCACCGCCTGGAGCTGCGTGAGCCACGGATCGGTGAGCGACGAGGGGTCGAGGTGGGTGACGATCAGCCGTCCCGTGCGGGCCGCCTCGCCGACGTACGAGCCGTCCACCGGCCGCACGCGGATGCGGGCCGCGAACTCGGGCGTGAGACCGCGCTGGGCGATCAGCGTCAGGGTGCCGTCCCCCGGATCGAACTGCTGGACGCCGCCCACGTCCATCTGCGCCAGCGCGCGGACCACGTCGAGCATCTCACCGGCGGTGGCGACGACATCGGCTGAGCGGCCCATGCTGAGCGCCACGGCGTTGAGGGCCTCGAGCTCGCGATTGCGGCGGGCCAGCTCGGCATCGGAATCGGACGGCTCAGTCTCGGCAAACAGCTCGACCGCTCGTCGGCGCGCCCTGCCGGGCTCGCGGTAAAGCAGGAGCATCCCGGCGCCGCTCGCGAGCGCGCAGAGCGTCAGCCCCACGAGCCAGCCCGCGAGCGCGCGTCGGCGGCCTTCGCTATCGTCCGCGACGAGCACCCACAGCCGGCCCTGCCCCGACACGGACACCTGGTCTGCGGGGCGGACTATGAAGTCGCGCCCGCTCTCGAGGCTGAGCCTGCCGGCTGCGAGCGCCTTGGTCCAGTCCGCCGTCGGTGGACGCCCAAGAGATGAGACGAGCACGCGGCCATTGTCGACGAAGAGGATGCCGGGCCGGGCAGAGGCTCCGGCGGCCAGCGGCGCCACGTTTTCGAGCCGGCGAGCGATGATCACGAAACCCACCGGCCCCGATTCAGCCGAATCCCCCGCCCCCTGGCCCGCCACCGGACGCATCACCGGGGCCGACACAATGACATAGGGATGGCCGTTGAGAACGGTCAACCCGGGTGGCGACGCGCTGATCGCCGCGGGGTTGGAAATGGGCGTCGGCGGCAGTGCGGGCACCTGGAGCAGCGGCGCTCCCGCAGCGTCGAGCACGGAGACGAAATCTGCAACCCGCTCGAGGGTGACGGCGGCCAGACGAGGCGAGACCCCTCGGGCCAGGGTCGCCCAGTCGCCCTTGGCAACGCCGTCCACGAGTGCGGGGTCTCGCGCGAGCAGTCGCGCTTCGCGGAGCAGCGCGGCCTGGGTATCAGCCACGAGCGCGGCCGCCGACTCCCGGGCACTCGCCGCCGCCTGCTCCCGCGCAACCGAGATATGGCGGAGCGCCAGGGCCACGCCGCCCACGCCAAGAGCTGAGAGCGCCAGCCCGCCGAGTGCGACTCCGAAAAGCAGATCCCGTGTCGAGGAGCGCATTATAAGGGTAGCCGGGCCTCCCCCCACCCAGCCAGACCAGCATATGCAGAACGGCCTCCAAGGGCAACTTTCGCGGCACCCGCCCAGCCCCGCATCAAAGCTCTCACGGTGCCCGGGACCTGGCAGGCGGCTACAGGCCCAGGTAGGCCTGTTTGATGTGGGGACTCTGGAGGAGCCCCTCGCGCGTGCCTTCGAGGGCGATCCGGCCGTTTTCGAGGACATAACCGCGATGGCAGAGCTGGAGGGAGCGCAGGACGTTCTGCTCCACGAGGAGAATGGTCAGGCCTCCCCGATTGATGCGCTGGAGGTCGTCGAAGATCGTGCGGACGACGACGGGGGCCAGTCCCAGGCTGGGCTCATCGAGCATGAGGAGGCGCGGCTTCGCCATGAGGCCTCGTCCGATGGCGCACATCTGCTGCTCGCCACCCGACAGAGTCCCGGCCAGCTGTCTCTCCCGCTCCAGGAGTCGCGGGAAGAGCTCGAAGACCCACGCGAGCGTCTCGGCCCGCGTGCGTCGGGCCTCCACCGAGCGCGATCCGAGCTCGAGGTTCTCCCTGACCGTCATGGTGGGAAAGAGCTGGCGCGCCTCGGGCACGTGCGCGATGCCTCGGGCCACGACCTCGGCCGAGCCGAGGCCGTTGAGACGCTCGCCGGCGAACTCGATGCGCCCGCTCCTGAGCGGCAGAAGCCCCGAGATTGCGCGCAAGGTCGTCGTCTTCCCAGCGCCGTTCCCGCCGATGAGGGCGACCGTCTCACCCTCACGCACCTCGAGCGAGGCCTCGTGCACGGCCGTCATGTCGCCGTAGCCGACCTGTATGCCGTCAAGGCGCAGCAGGGTGGACATATTCCTCCCCGAGATAGGCTTCGATGACCCGGCGGTCGGCGGCGACCGCGCGCGGCGGACCCTCGGCGATCTTCTCGCCGAAAGACAGCACCACGATGCGGTGAGAGAGCGACATGACCGCCCGCATGTTGTGCTCGATGAGCAGCACCGACACTCCGCCCGCGCTGATGGCGCCGATGAGCCGGACCATGGCGTCGATCTCGGTCGCGTTGAGCCCGGCCATGACTTCGTCGAGCAGCAGCAGAGCCGGCTCCGTGGCGAGCGCGCGCGCCAGCTCGAGCCGCTTACGATCAGCGAGCGTGAGGCCGGCCGCGATGTCGGCCGCCCGCGCGCCCAGCCCGACGCGCTCGACAACGGCCCGAGCCGCCGCGAGAGCGTCCCCCATGGCGGAATGGCGGACCAGGGCCGCGATCCTGACATTGTCGACGACGGAGAGCTGAGGGAACGGCCGGACGATCTGGAAGGTGCGCGCCAACCCGAGCCGGCAGATCTCATGGGGCTTGAGGCCGTGGAGCCGGCGACCGGAGAAGCGGACCTCGCCCGCATCGGGCGCGAGGAACCCCGTGAGCAGGTTGAAGACGGTGGTCTTCCCCGCCCCGTTGGGCCCGATCATCCCGACCATCTCGCCTTGGGCCATGGACAGATCGAGCCCACCGACGGCCTGGAGCCCTCCGAATCGCTTGCTGAGTCCCGTGACCTCGAGGAGGCTCATGCCGGACGCTTCTTCGCGAGCCGCACGAGCGCCGGATACGCGCCCCGGGGCAGGAACAGCACCACGGAAATCAGCAGGAGGCCGTACACGATCAGGTGGACGCCGCTCCAGCCGCCCTGGGCGAAGTACGTGCGCGAGATCTCGGCGAGCGGGCTCAGGATGAACGAGCCGAGGAGCGGGCCCAGCACCGTCCCGGCGCCGCCCACGATGGGCCGAATGATGATCTCGACGGACAACGGGATGCCGAAGACCGCGTTGGGCTGGAGCGAAAAGAGATAGAAGGCGTAGAACGTGCCGCCCACGCCCGTGAGGAAGGACGACAGCACCATTGCCACCATCTTGCAGCGCAAGGTGTCGATGCCCAGGGCCTCGCAGGCGCCCTCGTCCTGACGGATGGCCGTGAGATACGCGCCAAGACGGTGGCGCTCGAGGGCCCACACGAGCGCCGTCGCCCCGAGCATGAGCGCGAGGGCGACGTAGTAGTAGACGCGGTTGTCCTGGAACTGGAACTGCCGCGGATTGCCGGTGAACGAGATGTAGAGGCCGAGCGCGCCGCCGACGGCGTCGACGTTCAGCGCCACCACGCGGCAGATCTCGGCGAAGGCCACGGTGAGCAGGACGAAGTAGAAGCCGCGCAGGCCGAAGCGGAAGCCCAGGTAGCCGATGAACGCTCCCAGCGCCGCCGCCAGCATTCCGCCGATCCACATCCCGATCCACGGCGTGAGGCCGGCGTGCATGGACAGGAGCGCGGCCGCGTAGCCGCCGACCCCGACGAAGGCCGCGTGCCCCGCGGAGAGCTGCCCCGCGTAGCCGCCGACGATGTTCCAGGCCTGGCCGAGGTAGGCGTAGAAGAAAATGAAGATCAGCACGGTGACGGCGTAGGAGCTCACCATCCACGGGAGCGCGACGAGCACCCCCACGGCCAAGAGGACGGCAAGCTTCACGCGGTTGCTCAGGCCGCGGTCTTGCCGAAGAGTCCGGCCGGCCGGAAGAGCAGGATGGCGATGAGGAGCGCGAAGCTCACCAGCTCCTTCATCGAGGGCGAGAGGAACACGGCGCCCATCGATTCGGCGACCGAGACCAGGATGCCGCCGGCGAACGCGCCGGGCAGGCTGCCCATGCCGCCGATGATGACGATGTTGAACGAAGTGACCGAGAGACCGAGCCCGCTCGTCGGCTGGAAGGGCAGGATGGGCGAGACGAGCGCCCCCGCCGCTCCCACGCAGGCGGCCCCCACGCCGAAGGCGGACGCGTAGACGCGCCGGACGTCCGCCCCTATCACGCGGGCTCCGTAGGGATTGTCGGCGGC
This sequence comes from Candidatus Methylomirabilota bacterium, assembly GCA_046727015.1. Lineage (GTDB taxonomy): Bacteria > Methylomirabilota > Methylomirabilia > Rokubacteriales > CSP1-6 > AR37. The sequence continues at coordinate 5,217 of JBKPBU010000211.1, forward strand.
GGCGCGCATGGTCCGGCCGAGGTCGGTGCGCGCGAGGAAGAGCCAGAGGGCGGCCGTGAGCGCCATCGCGACGCCGAAGGTCAGGAGGCGTGCCAGATCGACGAAAATGGGGCCGAGCCACACGGTGGCCTGCGACAGCGGCGAACGCACGCGCACGGGATCGGGACCGAAGGCGGCCAGCGCGGCGTTCTCGAGAACGAGGGCGACACCCAGCATCAGGAGGATCTGCATCTCGTGCGGCGCGTCGACGATGCGCTCGACGAGGGCCCGCTGGACCACGAACCCGAGGAGAAAGAGGGCGGCGGCGCAGACGGCGAAGCCCACGTAGGGGTCGATCCCCGACCGCGCGGATAGCAGCCAGGCCAGGTACATGCCCCACACCATCATGTCGCCGTGGGCGAAGTTGACGACGCGCATCACCCCGAAGATCAGCGTGAGGCCCACCGCCATCAGGCTGTACACGCCGCCGAAGAGGAATCCGCTGAGCAGGCCCTGTCCGACGAGGGTTGGATCCACCCTACGCCTCTTCCGGTGGGGGCCCGCCGGTGGTCAACGCTTGGGGCGCGGGAAGACGAATTTCTGCAGCGCGACCTCCTTGGGCCAGACCGCGACGGGCTTCTGGCCGAGGATCTGCACCATGGTCGTGACCGCGTTGGGGTTGTCGCCGATCTCGTTGAAGACGACCGGGCCGGCATACTGCATCAGGCCGTTCGTATAGTTCGTCTTCTTGATGGCTTCGACGATGGTGTCGGGATCGGTGGACTTCGCGCGCTCGAGGATATCGGCGATGAGCATCATGCCGTCGTACGAGTAGCCGGAGTTGGTGTCGAAGGTCTTCCCGCCCGATCGCTTCAGGTAGTCCTCCGCCACCTTCTGGGTGCGCGGGTTCTTGAAATTCGCCCACGGCAGGCTGCTCATCACGTACTCGAGATCTTCCTTCAGCACCGCGAGCTGTCCGGCCTCGTAGAGTCCGGGGCTGCCCGGGCCCACGATGCCCAGGATGTCGAGCCGCTGCTTGCGGATCTCGGGAAGCAGCAGCTG
>JBKPBU010000212.1:0-3476 GCA_046727015.1 Candidatus Methylomirabilota bacterium
TCCGGGGCATCGACGAGAGCGTCAAGCGGAAGATGCTCTGGGAGAACGTTCGTCGCGTCTACCGGATCGCCCCCTAGGTCTCGGTTCGCAAGCTCATGAGCCAGATCAGAGACTCGACGCGTGCGGACCCCCGCACCATCAATGTCGCCGTAATATTCTTTGCCGACCTGAGGCGCTTCCTGCCGCGCGGCGCCGACGGGCCGCAGCGCTACACCGTCTCCGAGGGCGCGACGGTGGCTGACCTGCTCGCCGCCATCGGTGTCGAAGCCGATGCCGAGGTGACCGTTGCCGTGGACGGCGAGCTGGCGGGACGCGACACGCCGCTCCGCGACAGCGTCGAAGTCATGCTGCTCAACCCGATGGAAGGGGGAGCCGCAGCCGCAGGCGAGGCGACCACTCACATGAACGGGGGAGCCGCCGCCGCAGGCGAGGCGATGACTCACATGAACGGGGGAGCCGCCGCCGCAGGCGAGGCGACCACTCACATGAACGGGGGAGCCGCCGCCGCAGGCGAGGCGACCACTCACATGAACGGGGGATAGCCGGCACATGGACCGCTACGGATACTGGAACAAGATCCTGCACGTGGACCTCGGGGACCGTCGCATCTGGATCGAGGAGCCCGGTGACGCCTTCTTCCGCCGCTATGCGGGCGGGCGCGGACTCATCGCGCACTACCTCCTCAAATACGTGCCCAAGGGGGCCGACGCGCTCGGGCCCGAGAATATTCTCGTCATAGCGCCCGGCGTGATCACGGGCGCGCCCGTGCCCGGGGCGGGCCGTCACAGCGTCGGCGCGAAGTCGCCGCTCACGGGGGGATTCGGCGAGTCGGAGTCCGGCGGCTACTGGGGCGCCGAGCTCAAGCGCGCGGGCTGGGACGCCATCGTCTTCCACGGCGCGTCGCCCACGCCCGTCTACCTCTGGATCAACGATGGCGTGGTGGAGATCCGCGACGCGGCCCATCTCTGGGGCCGCATCACAGGCGAGGTCGAAGACGCGATCCTCGCCGAGCTGGGCGATCCGCGCATCCGGGTCGCGCAGATCGGGCCGGCCGGAGAGAACCTCGTGCGCTTCGCCTGCATCGCCAATGACCTGAACGAAGTGGCCGGCCGTACGGGAATGGGCGCCGTCATGGGCTCGAAGCGCCTCAAGGCCATAGCCGTGCGCGGCAAGATCCCCGTGAAGATCGCCGACCAGCCCGCGCTGCTCGGCGTGGCCAAGTGGGTCTCGGGCACCATGGACGAGAAGCACCGCGCCTTCCATGAATTCGGCACGGGCGCCGCCATGCAGGGCAAGAGCCTCGAGGGCGGCATGCCCGTCCTCAACTACCGCCTGGGCGCCGCCGAGACGGTGGGCAAGGTGGACGCGATCGCCGTGCGCGACCAGGTGCGCGTGCGTATGGGCGCCTGCTACGCGTGCTCGGTGCGCTGCAAGAAGGTCGTCCACATCGAGGAGAAGGAGGAGGTCGCGCGCCAGGCATCGGAGACCGTGTACAAGGGGCGCGCCCGGGTGGCCTTCGATCCGCTCGGCCGCTACCGCGTGGACCCGCGCTACGGCGGGCCCGAGTACGAATCGCTCGCCTCCCTTGGCGTCAACCTCGGGCTCGACGACCTGATCGCCATCTGCAAGTCCAACGAGATGTGCAACTACCTCGGCATGGACACGGTCTCGCTCGGCGCCACCCTCGCGTGGGCGATGGAATGCTTCGAGAAGGGCATCCTCACCCTCGACGACACGGACGGTGTGCCCCTGCGATTCCACGACGCCGACGGCGTGGTGAAGCTGGTCGAGATGATCGCGTATCGCCGGGGCGTCGGCGATCTCCTGGCCGAAGGGTCGCAGCGCGCCGCGCGACGGCTCGGCCGCGGATCTGAAGCCCTCCTGACCACGGTGAAGGGCATGGAGATGGCGATGCATGACCCGCGGCACATGCCGGTCATGCGCGCCTCCTACCTGCTCGCGCCCACGGGCGGCGACCACATGCGCCAGACCGGCAACCGCAACGGCCTGCGCAACCAGATCGGGCTCTGCCACTTCCTCGCGTACGAGGACGACCAGTCGCTGACCATCGTCAAGGCGGTCACCGGCTGGGATGTCACCCCGGAGGAGATGGTGGCGACGGCCCATCGCGGGCTCACGCTGGCCCGCCTTTTCAACCTGCGCGAAGGCATCGGACGGGCCGACGACCGACTGCCCTCGCGGTTCAGCGATCCGCTGCCCAAGCACGCGGGCTTCAGCTCGGAGCAGCAGGACAAGATCGTCACCGACTACTACGTCGAGCAGGGCTGGGATCCGTCCACGGGAGTGCCCACGGCCGACACGGTCCGCGCGCTCGACATCGAGGAGGACGCCTCGCGGGCGACACGGTAGCCGGTGAACGTTCAGCCAACGGGAAAGGCGGGTGGCTATTCCGCGAGCCCACCGCCTTCATCGTGGATGGAATCGACATCACCGTGCCTCCTGAGAGAGAAGTGGCCCTATGCGAGATGCACCGCTCCGCCGCTCAGCACGATCGTCCCCTCTTCGCCCGCGGCCTCGAAGAGGAAGGCCTTGCCCTCCGGGGCCTCGGCGGCGCGGATGGTGAGGCGCGAGGGCAGGCGCACCATGCCGGTGAAGCGCGCGTCCACCCGTGTGACGCCACGCGGATCAGCCGCCGCCTGATAGAGGACCTGCGACACGGCGAGAGCGAGCGTAGCGGTGCCGTGCAGGATGATGGCAGGGAGGCCGGCGGCGCGCGCGACGGCGACGTCGGTGTGGATGGGATTCCAAATGCGCGCGCACTCGGTATAGACGTGGGCCAACCCGGTGGGTACCGCCACCGGCAGCTCGATGGCGCCGGCCGGCATGCTGGATCCGACGCGGTCCTCGACACCGGAGCCGGTGTCCTCTCCCTCGAAGTCGACTCCGCGGTAGACGCTGCCGTAGTCCGAGGTAGTGACCGGGCGGCCCTCGGCGTCCACGGTCTCGAGGCGCACGGTCATGAGCGTGCCGGCCCGCCGGTGCGCGAGCCCAATCACGCGCGCCGTGGTGTGGAGCGCGTCCCCTGCGCGCGGCGCGCGGTGCACGGTGACGTGGTGGGAGGCGTGGACGCTCCGGAGGGCGACCTCCTCCGGCGTCGCCCGCGCGCGGACGGCGAGCAGGACGGGCCACTCGTAGCAGACGGGGAAGATCGGATGCGGCACGGGGCCGTCGGGGGCGAGCGTGTCGAAGTAGCGCGCGTCCGTCTCGCCGAGCCCCGCCGCATAGGCCATCAGCCAACGCGCGTCGATGTCGTGCGCGAGAGGGCCGACGGCGACGCCCACGATGTCGCGGGGGAGCGCGAGCGATCTCGCCGCGCTCATCGCGCCTGGGCCGTGGCGCCCGAGACGAGCATGGCGTCGATCTCGTCCCCACCGAACCCCGCCTCGCCCAGCACCTCCACGCTGTGCTCGCCGAGGCGCGGCTGGAGGCGCCGGATCTCGCCCGGCGTCCTGCTG
>JBKPBU010000213.1:0-4141 GCA_046727015.1 Candidatus Methylomirabilota bacterium
GGTGCGCGCGATGCCGCGCCCGCAGACGCGGGCCGGGTGCGCGTCGGTGATGTCCGCCCCGCCGAAGCCGATATGGCCTTCTTCCGGGTGCATGTAGCCCGTGATGCAGTTGAAGAGCGTCGTCTTCCCGGCGCCGTTCGGGCCGATCAGGCCGACGATCTCGCCGGCGCCGATCGTGAAGGAGATGTCCTGGTTGGCGATCAAGCCGCCGAATCGCTTGGTGACGCCGCGAAGCTCGAGGAGGGCGGGCACGGTCAGGCCGATCGCCGGAACCAGCGCGCCCACGGCAGCGACAGGAGGCCGGTCGGCCGGAAGGCCGCGATCAGGATGATGATGACGCCGTAGACGATGAGGTCGATGCCGCGCCCGGCCAACGGCCCCGTGCCGAGCGTGGTGCTCATGATCTGCGAGATCGGGATCAGGATCACCGCGCCCAGCACCGGCCCCCAGAGGCGCCCGATCCCGCCCACCACCGTGGCCATGATGGGCAGCGTGCTCCAGTTCAGCTCCAGCACCTGCTCGGGAAAGACGGCGAGCGCCCAGAAGCCGTACAGCACGCCGCCGGCCGCGAAAACCCCCGCCGTGATGCATCGGGCGAGGACCTTGTAGAGGCGGCTGTCGATCCCGATGCCCTCGGCGCCTTCCTGGTCGTCGCGGATCGCGCGGAAGTAGAAGCCGAGCTTGGAGCGCTCGACCAGCCGCGCGAGGGCCAGCGTGAGGAGGAAGAGCGCCAGCGCCACGTAGTAGTAGCCGAGCGCCTTGGTGCGCCCCACGAACTGGAGGCTCTCGACGGCGCGGAGAGGGCCCTGCCCCGTCTCGACCGGGATGAAGAGGCCGCGGCTGCCGTTGATGTACTCCCAGGTGGCGCCGATCGGCTGCGCGATCATCCAGATCGCCACCGTGGAGATCGCGAAGTAGTGCCCGCGAAGCCGCGTGAGCGGATACGTCAGGATGGCGCAGAGGACCATCGCCACGAGCACGCCGGCCGCCATGCCGGGCCAGGGGCTCAGGCCCAGGTGCACGAAGAGGAGCGCGGCCGTGTACGCGCCGACCGCGAAGAAGACCTGGGGCCCGAAGTCGAATTGCCCGGCCCACCCTCCGATGACGTTCCAGCCGATGCCCAGCATGGCGTTGAGCAGGACGAGAAAGCCGATCGTCTGGTAGAAGGGCAGGCCGCCCCACTGGAGGAGCAGCGGATAGGCGACGGCCAGAACGAGCCCGGCGGCGAGGGCGACTCTAGAAGCGGCCAAAGAGGCCCTGGGGCCGGAGGAGCCCGATGAGGATGTAGGAGCCGAAGACGAAGGCGTCCTTGAAAGCGGGCGGCAGGTAGACGGACGTGACGCTCTGCACCACCCCGACCACCAGGGCCGCCAGCAGCGTGCCGAGGATGGAGCCGAAGCCGCCGAGGGCGACGATCGCGTAGGCCAGCACGGTGAACGGAAAGCCGACCTGCGGATAGACGGCGAAGAAGTTGGCCAGGATGCATCCGGCCACGGCCACCAGCGCGGCCCCGAGACCCCAGGCCACGGCGAACATGCGCTGGGGCCGGATGCCGACCAGCATCGCCGCCTCGCGGTCCTCCGCCGTCGCCTGGAGCGCCAGGCCGAACTCCGTCCGGTCGATCAGGAGATAGAGGGCCAGGAACAGGACGAGCGCCAGGAGAGCGCCGATCAAGAGCGGCACGCCCAGGTTGATGCCGAGAATGCGGAGATTCGACCCGCTCAGCCGCGTGAGCAGCGTGTTGGAGAGGTACTGGTAGTCGCTCGTGAAGACGGCGACGGCGGAGTTCTGGAGGAGAAAGAGGAGCCCGACCGTCGCGAAGATCTGCGTGAACGGATCGCCACGCTGGACGCGCCGCATGAGCAGCCGGTAGATCAGCACGCCCAGGCCGTACATCAGGAGCCCGATGGGCAGGATCGAGACCAGGGGGTCGAGGCCGAAGGTCACGCTGAGCCACCACGCCCCGAACATCCCCAGCATCAGGAACTCGCCGTGGGCGAAGTTGATCATCTCCATCAGGCCCCAGATGATGGTCAGCCCCACCGCCACGAGGGCGTAGAGGAACCCCATCTGGAGCCCGTTGACGATCGCCTGGACGAGGAGCGGCACGCCGGTGCGATCAGCTCGCGGGCTTGGGCTTGCTGTCCCGCTCCTGCCAGCTCGGGCTCGGGAAGATGACCTTGAAGTTGGCGCGCTTCGCCAGCTCCCACGGCCAGATGGTGTGCTTCTCGCCGTCCCAGCCGATCTGGGTCACCACGCCCGTCGCCAGCTCGTTCTGGTTGTTCTTGTCGAAGCGGATGCCCTTGTAGTCGATGATGAGCTGGGAGGGGCTCATGTTGGTCTCGGCCGCCGCCTTGGCGATCGCCGCCGGATCCACCGACTTCGCGCGATTGATCGTGTCGGCCATCCAGAGCAGGCCCGTGATCTCGCGCATCGCCAGCTCGCCCATGTTCTGGCCGTGACTGTACTTCTTGTAGATCTCGTTGACCTTCTTCCAGCTCGGCCGGTCGTGAACGAGGTCGATGGCCGTGGGATCGCGGCCCAGGATCCCCACGCCGCCATTGGTCTTCTTCTGCGCCTCGAGCCAGGTCTGATCGGAGTAGGCGCCGTTGCTCGTCGCCACCACCTTCGGCATCCAGCCCGCGCGCTTGGCGTCGCCCTGGAACACGGTCGTCTCCGGCGGGTACTGCACGAGAAACAGCACGTCCGGGTTCGCCGCCTGCAGCCGCTGGACTTCGGAGGCGAGCGTGGTCGCGCCCGTCTTGGTGGTCAGGTCGAGGACGACCTGGAAGCCGGACTGGGGCGCCAGCTCGGCCGCGACTTTGCGGTTGTCCTGGCAGAAGAGGTTGTCGCACGTGAGGAACGCAACGGTCTTGAGGTCGGTCGGCCCGCCGTGCTCGCGCCACTCCTTGAGGAAGGAGAACACGCTTGCCACCATGACCTTGTCGTGGGGCCCGGTGCGCCAGAACCACTTGAACCCCTTCTCGGTGAGCGTCGGCGAGGCGCAGGGGTGGCAGGCCATCGGGATGCCGTAGCTCTCGGCGATCGGCTGGACGATGGACGTGTTGCCGCTGGTGCCCTCGCCGTTCAGGAAGTGGATCTTGTTCACGGTGATGAGCTGCTCGGCGATGGTGCGCGCCTGCTCCCCGCGGCTCTGGGTGTCGCGCACGACGAGCGTCATCTTCGCGCCGCCGAGCCCGGGGAATCCCTTGCCCGGTCCGAGCGGCACCGCGAGGTCCGGGTAGTCGTTGTTGACGATGTCCTCGGCCGTCTGCCCGGCCCAGAGGTACTGCTGGCCGAGGCTCGCGAAGTTGCCGGTCAGCGGCAGGAGCTCGCCGATGAGCACCTCCGACACGTTCGCCGCCGGCGCGGGCCGGTAGGCGAGCACGGCGATCGACAGCAGACACGCGGCCGCGGCCAGGACGGCAAGCACTCGTCTCATGGGCTCCTCCTCGCTCCGATCGGTTTCGTCGTCGGGTATCCGAGAATGCCGTTGTGGGCGAAAACGTAGGCGTTCGTCCGCAGCGGGTCTCCGCTCACGGCGATCATGATGTCCTCGGCCTTCGCGACCACGGGCACGAGGCGATTGGGGTCGTCGGACTCCGCGAAGACTGCGGGCGCGCGGCCCCGCCGCACGAGGTCCGCCAGCGTCGGCCGCCCCGGGGTGAAGTTGGTCCAGCCGCCGATGTAGCGCTCGAACTTCCACGCGGGGATCCGGGCAAGCTCGAAGAGGCGCCGCTTGACGTCCAGCTTCGAGAGCCCGCCGCGCGCGAGCGTCTCCGCGAGGATCGGGCTCAGGACGAGCAGCGGCTTCTGCGCGCCGTCGGCCATGCCGACCGTGAAGATGACCTCCCAGCCGACGTGACGGGCGATCCCGTCGGCGAGATACGGGAGCATGCGGTCGGGCCCGTCGCCGAACACCGAGACGATGACGCCGCCGCCGGTGAACCGCGAGATGGTCACCGCGTTGGCCCCCGCGGCCAGGCCCTGGTCCTGCGCGATGGTGGTCCAGCCGATCCGCGCGAGCGCGTCTTCATTCTCGGCGAGGACGACCCGCCAGGTGTTGCCGAAGGTGCCCTTGTCGTTCTTGTGCAGGTGAAAGCCGGCGACGTTCCGCAAATAGAGCCGCCAGAAGCGTCCC
>JBKPBU010000214.1:0-1356 GCA_046727015.1 Candidatus Methylomirabilota bacterium
CCGGCGCCCCGTTTCGCGCCGCGCGAGGAGCGGGTGGGTCTCGTCCCCGGTGTGCCCGGCGAGGCTCCCGAGCAGCTCGCGCATCTTCGTTGCGTAGGGTCGAGCGGCGAGGATGCGCTCCTGGGCGCGGCGGAACTTGGACGCGGCCACGAGCTTCATGGCCTTGGTGATCTTCTGCGTCGACTGGACGGAGCGGATCCGCCGCTGGATGTCCCGGAGCGTCGCCATGGGTCGGGCGCCCTACGCCGCCTTGATGCCCCGCGCGGCGATGAACTCGGCCTTGGCCTCGTTGACGGCACCCGTCAGCGCGTCGCGGAGCTCGTCCGTCAGCTCCTTCTTGTTCGCGATGTCGGGCAGGAGCTTGGGATGCTTGCGCTCGAGGTGCGGGTAGAGGAATTCCTCGAACGGCTGCACCTGCTCGACCGGCAGATCGTCGAGGAGGCCCTGGCTGCCGGCGAAGATGATGGCGATCTGTTTTTCGACCACCAGCGGCGAGTACTGCCCCTGCTTGAGGAGCTCGACCATGCGCTGGCCGCGCGCCAGCTGCTGGAGCGTCGCCTTGTCGAGATCGGAGCCGAACTGGGCGAAGGCCGCGAGCTCGCGATACTGGGCGAGGTCGAGGCGGAGCTTGCCGGCGATCTGGCGCATGGCCTTGATCTGCGCCGAGCCGCCGACGCGGGAAACGGACAGGCCGACGTTGACCGCCGGCCGGATGCCCGAGTAGAACAGGTCCGACTCGAGGTAGATCTGGCCGTCCGTGATCGAGATGACGTTGGTCGGGATGTAGGCCGACACGTCGCCCAGCTGCGTCTCGATGATCGGCAGCGCGGTCAGCGAGCCGCCGCCCAGCTGGTCGTTGAGCTTGGCCGCGCGCTCGAGGAGCCGGGAGTGGAGGTAGAAGACGTCGCCCGGGTAGGCCTCGCGGCCCGGCGGCCGGCGCAGCAGCAACGACATCTGGCGGTAGGCGGTGGCGTGCTTGGAGAGGTCGTCGTAGATGCAGAGCGCGTGGCGGCCCGAATCGCGGAAGAACTCCGCCATGGCACAGCCCGTGTACGGCGCCAGGTACTGGAGCGCCGCCGGCTCCGAGGCCGAGGCGATCACGACCGTGGTGAAGGCCATGGCGCCCGTGTCCTCGAGGACCTTCACGACCTGCGCGACCGTGGATCGCTTCTGGCCGACCGCGACGTAAAAGCAGAAGACCCCCTGCCCCTTCTGGTTGATGATCGTGTCGACGCCGATGGCGGTCTTGCCCGTGCCGCGGTCGCCGATGATGAGCTCGCGCTGGCCACGCCCGATGGGGATCATGGCGTCGATGGCCTTGAGCCCCGTCTGGAGCGGCTCCTTGACGCCGCGGCG
>JBKPBU010000215.1:0-4850 GCA_046727015.1 Candidatus Methylomirabilota bacterium
CGAGCCAGCGGCGACTTCGCCCACTCGGCGAACTCGCGCGAATGCCCCGGAATGCCGTCGGGCGAGATGCGGATGTAGGGATGGATGGTGGGAATCGCCTGGCTGACATTGCCGCAGTCCGTCGAGCCGTAGCCCGCCTCACCGTCGTCCGGATCGACGGGGAAGTCGATCCGCTCGAGGTTCTTGCCAAACAGTTCCGCCATCGTGAAGTTCGCCTTGAGCGGCTCGTGGACGGTGGCGTCCGCCGTCACCTTGACCGTGCAGCCCGTGGCGGTGGCCGCGCCCTGGGCGCACCCTTCGAAGCGCCGCAGCAGCTCCTTGCAGTAGTCTTTCGTCGGCGCCCGGAGATAGAACTCGGCCGTCGTGTGCTCGGGAATGATGTTGGCCTGATCGCCACCCTTGGTGATGATGCCGTGCACGCGCGCGTCCGGCTTGATCTGCTGCCGCATGAGGTCGAGCGAGACGAAGAGCTGGATCATGGCGTTGAGCGCGTTGACGCCGCGCCACGGCCACGACGAGGCGTGCGAGGCCTTGCCGAAATACTCGCACTTGACCTTGATGATGCCGAGGCTCGGCCGCCAGACCTGCGTCCCGCAGCGGCCGTGGATCATCATGGCGGCGTCCACGTCCTTGAAGACGCCGGCCTCCATGAGCCTGACCTTGCCGGCGCCGCCCTCTTCGGCCGGCGTCCCGATCACCTGGATGCGTCCCGCGAAGGGCACGGTGCCGAGCGCCGCCGCGATGGCCGCGCCCGCGCCGGTCCCCGCGGTGGCGATCACGTTGTGCCCGCAGGCGTGCCCGATATTGGGCAGGGCGTCGTACTCGGCCATGATGGCGATGGTCGGTCCCCGGCCGCTCCCTGAACCCGCGTCGATACCCTCGATCGTCGCGCGGAAGGCGGTCGGCAAGCCGCCCACGCCGCGCTCGACGCGCGCGCCCTGCTTTTCCAGGAAGGCGCTGAGCCACCCCGCCGCCTTCTCCTCCTTGAAGCAGAGCTCGGGGTTGCCGTGGATCTGCAGCGATATTTTCTCGAGGTCGTCGGCGAGGCGGTCCACCGCCTCCGCGACCTTCGTCTTCGCCTGATCGAGCGTCTCAGCTGGCATCCGCGAACTCCTTCTTGGCGGCCTTGACCCGCGCGGGCTCGGCGAGCAGATCGAAGGTCGTCATGGCCATGGTCTTGGCGGCGGCGACCATCCCCTGCCTGGCCAGCGGCTTGACCGCCGCGTCGGCGAAGTCGCGCGTGTGGATGGCCATCCCCACCGGCGCGATGCCGATCATCGGCTGGATCGTCGGCAGCACCTGGCTCACGTTGCCCACGTCGGACGAGCCCTTGCGGTCGGGGATCGGCTCGCCCTCGCGGAGGCCGACGGTGGTCATGTTGGCCTGGAAGAGGTCGAGCAGCACGCGGCTCGACTTCATCGGCTCGTAGACGCTGTCATGCTGGATCACCTTGAGCTCGCAGCCCGCGGCCCTCGCCGCCCCTTCCGCGCAGGCGACGACGCGGCGGTAGAGCTCCCACATCGTGTCGATGCGCGGGGCGCGCATGTAGAAGGTCGCCGACGCGAACTCGGGGATGATGTTGGCCGCCGCCCCGCCGCTGGTGATGATGCCGTGGACGCGGCAATCGGGGCGCACCTGCTGGCGCAGCATGGCGACGGCGTTGTACGTCTGCACGCAGGCGTCCAGCGCGTTGACGCCCTCCCACGGATCGGCGGAGGCGTGCGAGGCCTTGCCGCGAAACTCGAGCGTGGCCCGCGCGATGCCGAGCAGGTCCTGGTGCAGGAGCGTGCGGTCGAAGCCGTGGATCATCATCGCGGCGTCCACGTTCTTGAACACGCCCGCCTGGATGAGCTTGATCTTGCCGCCGCCCCCTTCCTCTGCCGGCGTCCCGATCACCTGAACGCGCCCCTTGGGGAGCTGGCCCTTGACGGCCGCGAGCGCGGCGCCGGCGCCGGCGCCCGACGTCGCGATGATGTTGTGGCCGCAGGCGTGTCCGATACCGGGGAGCGCGTCGTACTCGCAGAGGATGGCGACGGTGGGGCCGTCTCCGGTCTCGAGGGTGGCCCGGAAGGCCGTGTCCACGCCGCCCACGCCCTGCTCGACCTTGAAGCCCTGCTTGCCGAGGAACTCGCAGAGCCACGCGCTGGCCTTGACCTCCTGGTACGCGAGCTCCGGATTGTCGTGGATTTTCTTCGAGAGCGCATCCAGCTCGTCAGCGAGGCGGTCCACTGCTTGCGAGATGGCGTCTTTGACGGTGCTCATGCGGGCCTCCGAGAGTGAGAGGGTTCGCGCTCCAGCGACGACCCGTCACTCTACCGCCCGGCCATCGAATTGTCGAGGCCCGACTGTCTTGCAGGGCGTCGAGAAGGGTCCAGATGCGAGGCGGCGCCCGATGGCCTCCGGTGAGGCGTAGTCGCTCTACGTTGAACCGGCGGCCGAGGGCGCCAACGAAGCAGATGGGCCCTTATCGGCGGCCTGCGGCTACAGACGCCTTGACTCGAACCTCAGGGACTCCCGGGCCGGCTCGGGTTCGCCGATCGGCAGATCGATCTTGAAGACCGCGCCGCCTTCCGGACCGTTCTCGGCCCAGATGCGGCCGCCGTGCTCGGTGACGATGCTGTGCGCCACGGAGAGGCCGAGGCCGCGCCCGTCGCCCGGCTGCTTGGTGGTGAAGAAGGGGTTGAAGATGCGGGGCAGGTGTTCGGGCGGGATGCCGGGCCCGTCGTCCGCGATTTCGATGCGCACGCCTTCCCCGAAGGGCTTGACGTAGACCGAGAGGACGCCGCCTCCGTGCGTCTCGCGCATGGCGTGCTGAGCATTCTGGAACACGTGCAGCAGCACCTCCTGCAGATGATTGTGGTCTGCCCAGATGTCGGGCACGGGCTCGAAGTGCACGCGCACCGTGATGCCCTCGGCCTCGAGCCGCGCTTCCTCGAAGGCCACCACTTCCTTGATTTGCTCCGCCACCTGGCAGCGCGCGCGCCGGGGCGGGCGGTGCTCGGCGAAGAGGATCAGGTCGCGCACGATGGAGGCGGCGCGCTTGGCGGCGGCGTCGATGACTCCCATCGCATCCTCGATCTGGGGATCCAGATCGCCCTGAGCGAGCAGGTGCAGCTGGGCCATGATGATGGTCAGCGGGTTGTTGATTTCGTGCGCCACGCCCGCAGCCAGGCCGTTGACGGCAGAGAGCCGCTCCGCCCTGACCACCTCGACCTGGGCGCGGCGGAGATCCTCGAGCTGCCGGTTGATCTCGCCGTAGAGGCGCGCGTTGTCGAGCGCGAGGCCGATGTGGTCCGCGACGCACTCGAGCAGCGCGACCTCCTCGTCGGTGAAGCGGTCTTCCGTCTGGCGACCCAGCGATAGCGTGCCCAGGATGCGGTGGCGGGCCCGGATCGGCACGCAGACAAAGCCGCGGATACCGTCGGTGGTCACCGCCGCGCGGGCGGCCGGCAGCAGGTCCTCCGACGTGCTGGCGTCGTCCACCCGGCGCGCGATCCCCGACAGTGCCACGAGGCCGATCAGGCCCTCGCCCAGGGGAAGCTCGAGGTTGACCCGGCGGAGCTCGTCGCTGAGACCGCGGTCTCCACGGAGAAGCATGTTGTTTCCGTCGGCGGAGATCAGATGAAGGCTCGCGATCTCGTGGCCGGTCACGTGGGTGAGGGCCACCAGCGACCGCTGCACGACCTCGCTGAGGTCGAGCGACCGGCTCACCGCTTCGGTGACCGCGCGGAGCACTTCCAGGTGCCGGATCAGGGACGTGGATTCGTGGTTGCGCATGACCATCTCAGGGTAGCAAGTCTGGTGCCACAAGGATAGCGAAAGCATCAGGTTCTGCCCACGGAGGCCCGGATGCCTGGCGCGGACACTCGGCTCCATGTGTCAGGTCGAAAGATCGAACACTGTCAGCCTCCTGACCACACCCCGGCCCTCGCTCGGGCTATGCGTCGGTCCACCGAAGGGTGGGAATGCAGCAACAGCTCCTTCAAAAAGGAGGGGTCGCGCTCTGAAAGGTTGAGTCCGGCCAGCCGCTCCATGGCTCCGATGAAGGGGCCGGAGGTTCCCGTGAGCCTGAGCGCGAAATCGTCGGCCCGCGTTTCGGCCCGTCGCGACCAGCCATTGACGACGGGGAGCGCGATGAGGCTGACAGCCATCGTCACGAGACCGAGGAGCGGGAGTCCCGCGAGATCCCAAGGCCCGGAGAGCCCGAGCGTTCCCGCCGCCGCGTTGAGAACGCGATCGGCGACCCAGAAGGCGGCCAGGGTGACCGCGCCGTGGACGGCGAGGCCACGCCAAACGTCGCCTGCGACGTGGTGCCCGAGCTCATGGGCGAGCACCGCTTCGACCTCCTCCGGCTCGAAGTGATCCAGGAGCGTGTCGAAGACCAGGATGCGGCGCGTGCGGCCGAGCCCCGTCACGGCGGCATTGGCGGTGCGGCTTCTGCGGGACTGGTCGGCGATCCACACACCGACGGCGGGCACGCGGGCGCGCTCGGCCAGCCGGAGGAGCCGCGACCGCAGGTCGCCCTCGGCGAGCGGGGTCAGCCGGTAGAAGAGGGGCACGAGCCATATGGGCATCACGAGGGCCAGGAGCGTGTAGCCCGCGGCGAAGGCGGCCGCGGCCCAGAGCCACCACCAGGGCGTCGAGCGGAGCAGCGCATACACGACGAGGGCTCCCGCCACCGCGAGGCCGCCCCCGATCAGGCCGCCCTTGACCCTGTCGCGAAGCCACTGGCCAAGCGTCTCGTGACTCAACTCGTAGCGCCGTGGCAGCTGAAAACTGCCGAGCCAGGCGAGTGGCAATGTCAGGACCTGCTGGCCCGCGGCGAGGGCGATCACCGCGGACGCCACGGC
>JBKPBU010000216.1:0-2741 GCA_046727015.1 Candidatus Methylomirabilota bacterium
AGCGCGCGCCCGCCGTGCGGCACGTTCGGCGGCGTCTGCCAGAAGTCACCGGCCCTGACGTGATGCTCGACGCCGTCCTGGATCCGGACCCACTCGCCCTCGAGGCAGACGCCCCACTGCTCATTGGGGTGCGCGTGCACGGGGGAGACGGAGCCCGCGGTGATCTCGACCACGGAGAGCATCAGGTGCTCGCCAGGGAAGACGCGGGCCGAGAGCCCTTCGGCCAGCTGGCGCGGAATGCCGCCCCGCTTGAGGTTGTGAAAGTGCCCGTCGTCGGCCATGGCGCGCTCCTTGTCCGGTAGGATGCCGCTTCAAAGGAAGCCCCAGAGGAGCCCAGTGTACAGGAGAGCGCGGTGAGACTGTTCCTGGCCATGCTGTCCCACGAGACGAACACGTTCAGCAATATCCCCACCGACCGCGGCCAGTTCGAGGCCCGCAACCTCCACTACGGCGGCGAGATCATCGAGGCGTACCGTGGCACCGGCACGTGCCTGGGCGGCATGATCGAGGCGGCCGCCCGCCTCGGGGCGACGCTGCTTCCCTCGGTCGCCGCCGCCGCGTCCCCCGCCGGCCTCGTCACGAAGGACATCTACGGCCACGTCAAGGAGCGGATGCTCCGCGACCTCAAGGCGGCCGGCGCGGTGGACGGCGTCCTGCTCGACCTTCACGGCGCCATGGTGCCGGAGGGCCTGGACGACGGCGAGGGCGACCTCATCGAAGCCGTGCGCGCCGTCGTCGGTCCCGCCGTGCCGATCGCAGTCACCCTCGATTTCCACGGCAACCTCTCGGAGGCCATGGTGCGGGGCGCCGACCTGCTCAACGGGTACAAGACATATCCGCACGTGGACATGGGCGAGCGCGGGGTCGAGGCGACCGAGCAGCTGGTCGCCATCATCGGCAGGCGCCTGACGCCCACGGCCGCGCTGCGCAAGCCGCCGCTCCTGCCGCCGCTCGGCAACCAGGGCACCGCGCGCGGGCCGATGCGGCGGCTCTACGACCTGGCCGCCGATATGGAGAAGGATCCGAAGGTCATCTCGATCTCCATCTTCGCCGGCTTTCCACTCGCGGATATTCCCGACGCGGGCTTCGGCGTCTACGTGGTCACCGACAACGACCAGGCGCTGGCCGAGCGGCTCGCCGACGAGATCGCCGAGACGGCCTGGAAGCACCGTCACGAGTTCATCCACACGGCGCTGCCCGTCCGCGAGGCCGTGGCCAAGGCCCTCGCCGCTCCCGGCAAGCCGATCGTGCTTGCCGACATGGCCGACAATACGGGGGGCGGTGCGGCCGGCGACGGCACGGAGATCTTGAGGGAGCTCGTACGGGTCGGCGCTCGCTCGGCGGTCGTGGCCTGCCTGTGGGACCCGAAGGCCGCTGCCCTCTGCGCCCAGGCGGGCGTCGGCGCCTCGGTGACACTCGACGTCGGCGGCAAGGTGGACGACCGGCACGGCGCGCCGCTCCGCGTGACGGGCGTGGTCCGCACGCTCTCCGATGGCCGCTTCGTCCACAGAGGACCCATGGCGCGCGGGCTGCCCGGGAGGCTGGGCACGACCGCGGTCCTCGACATCAACGACGTCAAGGTCATCCTGATCTCGTACCGCTGGCAGACGCTCGACCCCGAGATGATCCGGTTCGTCGGGATCGATCCGCTCGACCACAAGATCCTCGTCGTCAAGTCGACCATTCACTACCGCGCCGCCTTCGAGCCCATGGCCAGCGAGATCATCGAGGTGGACGCCCCCGGGCTGTCCTCTTCGAACCTCGCCCGCTTCGACTTCAAGCGGATCCGGCGGCCGATCTTCCCGCTCGATCCGGACACGACCTACCCCTGAGGAGGCCCCCAGCATGGCGTTCCCAGGTTTCAGCCCCGCCGACTTCAAGGTCTTCGACATCGAGGGCTTCCAGCCGCGCATGGCGGCCATCAAGACGCGCATCCGTCCCAAGCTCGAGGCGATCGGCCGCGATCTGTTGCCCGAGGTCGCGCGCATGGCGGGCGGCGCGGCCTTCGCCCACGTCGCGCGCCACGCGCGCCGGACCGTCAACCCTCCAGATGACACGTGGGTCGCCTTCGCGCTCGACAAGCGCGGCTACAAGAAGCATTGCCACTTCAAGGTCGCGGTCTCGCGCGGCGCCGTCCGCTTCCTCTTCGAGGCGGGCCCCGAGCATGCCGGCAAGAAGCGCTGGGCCTCGGCGTGGAAGCGCCAGGGACCCAAGCTCGCGCCCGTGCTGAGGCGGGCGAAGGGTCTCGCCTGGTTCAAGAACGAGCACGACGAGACACCGTCGGCCATCCTGGCCGATCTCCCGCCCGAGCATGTCGCGCGGCTGGGCGACGAGCTCACGCGCACGCGCGACGGCCAGGTCGTGCTGGGGCGCGCCGTGACGGCGCAGGAGGCGGCGCGCTGGAAGCCCCGCGACTACGCCCGCGCCGCGCGCGAGACGTTCCAACTGCTGGCCCCGCTCTACCGGCTCAAGTGACCGAAGCCGTCATTTTCGACATGGACGGAGTCCTGATCGACTCGGGCGCACACCACCGGGCGGCCTGGCGAGCGCTGCTCGCTGAGCTCGGCGAGGAGCCGGCGCACCCGGAGTACTGGCGTCTCACCATCGGGCGGCCCAGCGAGGAGGCGTTGCCGCTGCTCCTCGGCCGCCGCGTGTCGGAACATGAGTCCTGGCGCCTGGCGCGGCGCAAGCGCGATCTCTACGTGGATTTCGCGCGCGCGGGCATGGTCTCGGTGCCCGGC
>JBKPBU010000217.1:0-2242 GCA_046727015.1 Candidatus Methylomirabilota bacterium
CGGGCGAAGCTCCAGACGTCGCGCGGCACCGAGCCCAGGTTCGGGAAGACCGCCCAGCGCCGCAGCACGCCTTCCTTGACCATGCCGACCTTCTCGAGCACGCGCTGGGACGCGATGTTCTCGAGATCCACCGTCGCCCACACCCGATGAATCTCGGGCTGGGCGATCACCCACTCGACCACCGCGCCTGCCGCTTCGGTCATGAGACCGTAGCCCCAGTAGCGCCGGGCGAGCACGTATCCGACTTCAGCCCGACACGCCGTGAGGCGGAAGTCGATGATCCCCGCGGCGTGTCCGCCTTCCGAGATCGTCATGAGCCAGGAAAACACCGTCCCCGCCTTCCACCCCGCCACGCAGTACTGCTCGAGGAACTTGCGCGTCTCGTCGAGGCTCCGGTGCGGTGACCACGTGGTGTACCGGGCGACCTGCGCATCCTGCGTATACGCGTCGAAGATCGCCGCGGCGTCGTCGACCACCGGCACTCGAAGCCGGAGCCGAGGCGTCTCGAAGGTAGCCGGCGGATTCACGGCGCGCCCAGTGTCAAGACCATGTTGCCGGTGGGGGCGACGCGCGCGGTGGCGCCGGGGCCGACGACGAGCGTCGAGCCCTCCTCTTCGACGACGGCGGGGCCCTGGATTTCGTCGCCGACACCGAGGCGGTAGCGGTCGTAGACCGCCGTCTCGGTAAAGCCGCCTGTTTCGCTGAAGTACACGGGGCGCCTGCCCTTGAGCGCGGCGGCCGCGCCCATGCCCTTTCTGCCCTGGAGCACCACCTCGCTGCCCGACACGGGCGCGCGCGCCGAGACGCGGATGTTCAGGAATTCCACGGCGACTCCGGGCGGCGTCAGCGCGAACTTCTCCCGGTACGCCGTCTCGAACGCCTCCGTCAGCCTCCTGCGGCCCGCGGCGCCGTCAAGATACGGCCCCTCGGGCAGCTCGACGACGAGGTCGAAGCCTTGGCCAAGAAACCGGCCGTCCGCCAGCCGCTTCATCGTCGCCGACTCGAGCTTGAGGCCGGTGTCGGCCATGACGGCGCGCGCCTCGTCTTCGAGCCGCTTGAACGCGGCCTCGAGCAACGCGGGGCTGCCGGTGTCGAGACGAATGCCGACGGTGGCGACGCGGTCGACACGCGCGGGCGCGACGAGGAGGCCGAGCGCGGAGGCGACGCCGGCCGACGGCGGGCAGATGACGCGAGAGATGCCGAGCTTTCCCGCGACCTGCTGGGCGTGGACGGGCCCGGCGCCGCCAGTGCAGAGGAGCGTGTAGCCGCGAGGGTCGCGCCCGCGCTCGGCGATGTGCACGCGCGCGGCGGACGCCATGTTCTCGTTGACGATGTCGTGTATGCCCCAGGCGACCTTGACGGGACCGAGCCCCAGCGTGCCCGCGAGCCGTTCGATCGCCTGGCGCGCCGCCGGCAGGTCCACCTTGACCTCGCCGCCGGCGAAGTAGCCGGGGTTGAGGTAGCCGAGCAGAAAATCCGCGTCGGTCACGGTCGGCTCGGTTCCGCCCAGGCCGTAGGAGGCCGGGCCGGGCTGGGAACCCGCGCTCCGGGGCCCGACCTTGAGGAGCCCGATCTCGTCCACCGCGGCGATGCTGCCGCCGCCCGCGCCGATCTCGATCAGCTCGATCGTCGAGATCCGGATGGGCAAGCCGCTGCCTTCCATGAATCGCTTCTGGCGCGCGGCCTCGAAGCTATAGGCCGTCAGCGGCTCGCCTTCGTCGACGAGCGAGAGCTTGGCGGTGGTCCCGCCCATGTCGAAAGCCAGCAGCTTTCCGCCTCCGTCGTCGCGTCCGAAGAACGCGCCGGCGAGCGCGCCCGCGGCGGGGCCGGACTCGAGCATCCGCACCGGCGTCCGCTGGGCTTCTCCCACGTGGGTCAAGCCGCCGCTCGACAGCATGAGGAGGAGCGGCGCGGGGATGCCGAGGGCGTCGATCCGCTTCGCCATCAGCGCGAGGTACCGGTGCGCCAGTGGCTTGATGTACGCGTTGGCGGCCGTCGTCGACGCGCGCTCGTACTCGCGGATCTCCGGCGCGACCTCGTGGGAGGTCGTCACGGCGACCCTGGGATAGATCTTCGCGATGAGGCGAGCGGCCTGCGCCTCGTGACGCGGGTTGGCGTAGGCGTGCAGAAACACCACCGCGATCGACTCGACCCCAGCCCGGACGAGCGCCCGTGCGCGGCTCTCGAGCTGTTTCGTGTCGAGGCGGCGCTCGACGCCACCGTCGGCGCGCGAGCGCTCGGC
>JBKPBU010000218.1:0-1956 GCA_046727015.1 Candidatus Methylomirabilota bacterium
GGCCTGGACGCCGAGCTGATCCCCTTCAAGGGCGGGCCCGACCTTCTCAAGGGCGTGCTCTCGGGCTCCGCCGACATCGGGATTACCGGCGCGACGGACCCGCTCGTCTTCCGCGAGCGAGGGACGCCGATCCGGACCCTGGCCACCATCGTCGAGAAGAATCACTTCACGCTCACCGTCGTCCCCAAGGTCAAGCGCCTCGAGGACCTCAAGGGCGGCACCATCGGCTGCACCGTCGTCGGCTCGACGACCTGGGTCTTCGCCCGCATGCTCGCCAAGAAGATGAACTGGGACCCCGAAAAGGACGTGCGCATCGTCGGCGTGGGGGGCCTCGACGCGCAGATGGCGGCGCTCAAGCGCGGCGAGATCCAGGGCACGATCTTCGGCGACGCCGGAGTGGTCATCGAGGCCGAGGGCGCCGGGCACATCCTGATGCGCCTCGACGAGCTGACACCCAAGTGGATCAGCCTCATCGCCTACTCGACGGACGACATCATCAAGGCCAAGCGGGACGTCGTTGCCCGCGCGCTCAAGAGCATCTTCCAGGGAGCGCGCTTCTGCCGTGACAACGCCGACGAGAGCATCCGGATCGCGTCGAAAGCCATCGGCTGGCCCGCGGCCCCCACCAAGCGCGCCTACGACCTCATCCGCCCCCTGCTCTCGACGGACGGCCGCATGGACCTCGACGCGATGAAGTTCATGCAGGACACGCTGCTGGAGCTGGGTGTCCTCAAGACGCGCCTGCCGCTGACCGACATGTACACGCCCGAGTTCACGCCGGTGAAGCTCTGACCGGCGTCCGCGTATTCCGCCGCCCCCTCACCCTACCCTCTCCCCCTCCGGGAGCGAGGGAATCGAAACTCCTCCCTCTCCTTCACTGAGGGAGAGGACCGGGGTGAGGGTGGCATTCTCATCGGGCTCCCACCCTCCGTCGCTCGGTTTCGTATTGGACCAGCGCGGCGCCGCCCCGCACGGTCGACTGCTTGCTCTGCGGCACGATGTCGATGCGCGTCGACTCGAGGGCGCGCGCGAAAGCATAGCGCTGGAGCTGGTGGTGAATGCGCAGCTCGAGCGGCTTGAGGGACTCCGCCACCCCGCCCGTGACCACGAGACGCTCCGGGTTGAGGCCGTTCACGATCACCGCGAGCCCGGCGGCGAGGGCGCGACAGACCTCGGCGACCACCTCCTGGCACGCCGGGTTGCCCTCGTCGGCCATGCGGAACACGTCGGCGGCGGAGACGTCGCGCTTGAGGCGCTCTGTTCCAATGAGCGCGATGTCCGTGCCCGAGACGTACGTCTTGAGACAGCCCTGCCCGCCGCAGATGCAGGCGCGGCCGTCGAAGTTGATCGGCACGTGGCCGAGCTCGCCACCGTAGCCACCCTCGCCGCGCACGAGCCGCCCGTCCTGGATGATGCCGCCGCCCACCCCGGTGCCGATCGCCAGCACCACGAGAAAGCGCGCGCCCTGCCCCGCGCCGAACGTCCACTCGCCGAGCGCGAGCACGTTGACGTCGTTGTCCACGTAGACGGGGAGGCCGATCTGGGCGGCGATCGTGGCCGCGAGCGGGGCGCCGGCCAGGTCCGGCACGTAGTGGACGTCCCGTCCGATGACGCCTCGCTCGGCGTCCACGGTGCCCGGCACGCCGATGCCGATGCCCTCGACGGTGACCCCGAAGGCGCGCGCCGCCAGGTGCATCCGCTGCACCAGGTCGAGAAGGGTCGCGACCGCGGTGCCGGGGCCACGCTTGTGCGTCTGGTCTTGCCCCTGGGCCACCACCTCGCCCTCCGGCGTGACGACCCCCGCTGCCATCACGGAGCCGCCGATGTCCACGCCGATGAAGCCCCGCCTGGGCATCAGCAGTTCCCGAAGTGCGCGAGGCGGATGCCGGTACGCCCGGCGGCCTGCCTGACCTCGGGATCCGTCAGGCCCGCGAGCTCGGTCTCTCGCTGGCGGCC
>JBKPBU010000219.1:0-5086 GCA_046727015.1 Candidatus Methylomirabilota bacterium
TCGTCCTCCTGGGACCGGCGCTCCTGCCGCACGTGGGCATCGCGCTCCTGTCCGTGTCCAAGGTCTGGAGTCTCTCGCCGCTGCCCTCCGTCTATACCTGGTCCAACTACGACGAGATCCTCTTCCGCGCGCCGCACTTCATCTGGAACACTCTCCGCTACTCGCTGCTGGCGGCGGCCCTCGACGTGGGACTGGGAGCAGTCATCGCCTGGCTCCTCCTGCGCGGGCGAGTCCGCGGGCGGCAATGGCTGGACACCATCGCCACCATGCCGCTGGCCGTGCCGGGCGTGGTGCTGGCCGTCGGCTATCTGCGGGTCTTCCACGGCTGGAACGTACCGGGGCTGGGAGAGCCGCTGACCTCGACCTGGCTCATCCTGGTCATCGTCTACGCCATGCGCCGGCTGCCCTATACGGTGCGCGGCGCCCACGCCGCGCTTCAGCAGCTGCCGCTGTCGCTGGAAGAGGCGGCTCAGAACCTGGGCGCCAACCGCGCGCGCGCGTTTCTCAGGGTGACGCTGCCGCTCATGGGCCGCGGGCTCCTGGCGGGCGGGCTCCTGGCCTTCGTCAGCTCCGCGGTGGATCTCTCCTCGACCATCCTCCTCGTGCCGCACGTGGAGCTCGGACCCCTGTCGTACGGTTTCTACGTCTACATGCAGTCGGCCGTGGGCCGCGGCCCGGGTGCCGCGCTCGGCGTGGTCGCGATCGCGCTCGTGGCGGCCGGCACCTGGCTCGCCGCTCGCCTGGCGCGTGGCGGCGCCGGGCTCTTCAGGGTCTAGGTCATGGCCGCGCGCGGGCTTCGGGGCGATTGGGTGCTTCCGTTCTCGATGTTCTTCGGCACCTTCGCCTGGGCGTTCGTTTTTGTCAGCCTGCCCTTCTACATCCATCAGATGTCCACGCTGGACGAGGCGGCGACGCTGCGCTGGACGGGCTGGATCCTCGGCATCAGCTCGCTCGTGACCATGATCACCGCGCCGTTTTCGGCGCGACTCTTCGGGGAGCGCAACCCGAAGCGCTCGTTCATCCTGACCCAGATGCTCCAGGGCGCGGGCTTCTTCTTCATGGCGGTCGCGCGCACCCTGCCCGAGCTGTTCTTTTCGCGCATGCTCCTGGGCTTCATGGGAGCGGTGTCCACCTTCGCCTTTATCATGACGGGCCGCGCGGGCGGCGACGTGCGCCGGGGCATCGCGTCCATCCAGTCGGGGATGACGCTGGGGCAGGTGCTGGGGCCGGCCGTCGGCGCCGTCGCGGCTGCGCGCATCGGCTTCCGCGGCTCCTTCGTGGTGGCGGGTCTTATGCTCTGGATCTGCTCGGCCATGGTCGCCTGGGGAGTGCCGTCGCGTCCGGCGCCCGGACCTGAGCACGAGCGGCGCCAGACGGCCTCCATCCGCGAGGTCGCCACCGTCTGCCTGCTCGTCCTCGCGGGCTCGACCCAGGTATTCTTTTTGACGGCCATCCTGCCGCAGATCCTTCCCGCGCTCGGCGTCGCGGCCGATCACACACTGGAGGCGGCCGGCTTGCTTCTCCTCGCGACCGGGGCCGCCGCCGCCGTCGGCGCCATGAGCGCCCCGCGTCTCGGCGAGATCGTGGGCGATCGGCGCACCATCGTGTGGTTTCTCGCCGCCTCCTCGGTCGGGCTGGCGGCGCTCGCCCTTGCCTCGAACCTGTGGAGCTTCGGCATTCTCCGCTTCCTGCAGGTGCTCTGCATCGCGCCGGTCTTTCCCTTGTCCGTGGCGGCCATCGCCCAGCGGGCTTCGGGGACGGCCATCGGCATTGTCAATTCATCGCGGATCGCGGCCGGCTTCCTGGGCCCGGTCATCGCCACGACCCTCCTCGCCTGGATGCCTCCGGGCGCGCTCTACCTGGTGCTGGCCGGCATGGGGCTCCTGGTGGTGCCGCTCCTGAGGGGCCTGTCCGGACCCGGGAGCGCTCGGAAGGAGGCCGGTGCATGACGCAGGAGGACATGGTCGTCCGGGTGTCGGAGGTGCGCATGGAAAAGGTGGGGAAGCGCTACGGCGCGACGTGGGCGGTCAGGGACGTGTCCCTCTCCATACGCCCCGGCGAGTTCTACACCCTGCTCGGTCCGTCGGGCTGCGGAAAGACAACCCTGCTCAGAATGCTCGCGGGATTCGCCCCGCCCGACGAGGGGCGGATCTTCGTGGACGACGAGCCCATCGACTCCGTGCCGCCGTGGAAGCGCAACCTGGGCATGGTTTTCCAGCACTACGCGCTGTGGCCGCACATGAGCGTGTTCGAGAACGTCGCCTTCGGTCTGCGCGAGCGCCGCGTGTCCGGAGCCTTGCTCGACCGCAAAGTCAAGGACGCGCTCGGGCAGATGGGGCTCGAGGGCTTCGAGGCGAGGCGGCCCTCCGAGCTTTCAGGGGGCGAGCAGCAGCGCGTGGCCCTGGCGCGCACGCTCATCGTCCAGCCGCGCCTCCTTTTGCTCGACGAGCCGCTGTCGACCCTCGACGCCCAGCTCCGCTCCCAGATGCGTCTCGAGCTGGCGCGGCTGCACCGCGACGTCGGCATCACCACGCTCTACGTCACCCACGACCAGGCCGAGGCGCTGTCGCTTTCGACCCGCATCGCCGTGCTCTCGGACGGCGCCCTCGTGCAGGAAGGGCGGCCCGAGGACATCTACTGGAAGCCCCGGAACGCCTTCGTGGCCGAGTTCGTCGGGGCGGCCAACCTGGTGCCGGTGAGCGTGATCGAGCTGCGCGAGATGGGCGTGGTCGTCCAGACGAGAGGCGGCGCGCGCCTGCCCGTGTCGTCGGGGGCGCACGCCTGGTCGGTGGGCGACAGGGCGCTGCTCTGCCTGAGACCGGAGGCGCTCCGTATCGAGGAGTCCGAGCGCTCGGCCGGCGGCATCCCGGGCACGGTGGCCGCGCAGGTCTTCGAAGGCTCGCGGCAGCTCTACGACGTGACCATTCCCGGTGGAACCATCAGGGTCGAGATGATCACCTCCGCTCTCGTGGGACGGAGCTTCAAGCTGGGCGACCAGGTCAGGGTGGAGGTCTCGCCCGAGACCTCCGTGCTGCTCCCCGACGAGGGTCTCGCGGCATGATATCGTCGCTTCCGGAGGGTGTTCACCCATGAGCACCGAATTGTCTCCGGCGGAGCTGAAGCAGCGGCTCGACGAGCGCGAGCCTCTCGTGCTCCTCGATGTCCGCCAGGACTGGGAGACGCGACTCTGCAAGCTCGACAACGCCCTGCACATCCCCATCGAGGAGATCGAGCTCCGCACGGAAGAGCTCGATCCGGCCGCGGAGATCGTCGTCTACTGCCACCAGGGTGTGCGCAGCGCGGCCGTTGCCGAATATCTCCGTAGCCTCGGCTTCGCCAAGGCCCGGAACCTTGCCGGCGGCCTCGACGCCTGGGCGCGCACCGTCGATCCGTCGATGCGCCGCTACTGACCCACATGCCCGCGCTGGTCCGCGTCGAGATGAAGAAAAGCTGCGCGTGGGTCACCCTCGACCGCCCGCCGCTCAACCTGATCGTCCCCGACCTCATCGCCGAGCTGCACGCGACCTTCGGCGCTCTCGCGCGCGACGTATCCGTGCGCGTGGCCGTGGTGACGGGCGCCGGCCGCGCCTTCACCGCCGGCATGCAGGTGCAGGTGCTCCGGGATCTCACGCCCACCACGGCCAAGGCCCTCATCACCTCGCTGCACGAGGCGATCCACGCCGTCCACGACGCGCCTTTCCCGACGCTCGCCATGGTCAACGGCCCCTGCCTGGGCGCGGGCTTCGAGCTGGCCATGGCCTGCGACCTCCGCGTTGCCGCCGCCGGGGCCCCGCTGGGCCTGCCCGAGGTGAAGGTGGGGGCGCCCTCGGTGATCGAGGCGGCACTCCTGCCCGCGCTCGTCGGTCCGGGACGCGCGGCCGAGATGCTGCTGACGGGCGAGAGCGTCGCGGCCGAGCAGGCGCTCGAGTGGGGCCTCGTCAACCGCGTGGCGTCGCCGGACAAGCTGGAAGCGGTCACGGCCGAGCTCGTCGAGAAGATTCTGGCGTGCGCGCCTCCGGCCATCAGGCTCCAAAAGGAGCTGATGGTGCGCTGGCGGAACACGGACCTGGCCTCCGCCGTCCGCATCGGCATCAATGCCTTCGCCCAAAACTACACGACGGGCGAGGCGCGCGAAGCCGCGCTGGCCTTCCTCGAGAAGCGCCCCCCGAAGTTCAATTGACTATCTGATGCGGACTCCCACCGCTGACCGCAGAGACGGCGAGCCCGAAAGGGCGAGGCGAGGAGGAAGAATGGGGGAGTGCGGGGGCCATGTCGAGGCCCCCGCAGTCAAATGACCATGCTCCGCGCCGTCACTTTCGATTTCTGGGAAACGCTCGTCCATGACTCGGCGGAGAATATGCGCGACCAGCGGCTGCTCCGCATCGGCGCGCTCCACCGGGTTCTCGGCCGCGCCGGCCGCGTGCTCGGCCTGGCCGACGTGGTGGACGCCTACGACCGGTCGGAGCACATGCTGGTCGAGCGCTTCTGGAGTCGGGACCGCGATCCAGCGATCGCCGAGCAGGTGCGCCTCGTGCTCGAGACGGCGTCTCCGGGGGCGGGGGACGCCATGACCTCCGCTCTCTTCGAGGAGGCCGTCGCCGGCTACATCGAGCCGGTGCTCCAGCTGCCGCCCGACCTGGAGCCCCGGGCCGAGGACGCGGTGCGTGAGCTCGCCTCGCGCGGTGTCGCGCTCGGCATCGTGTCCAATACCGGCCGCACCCCCGGCATCATCCTGCGACGGGTCCTGGAAAGGCACGACCTCCTGCGCCACTTCAGGGCGATCTCGTATTCGGACGAGGTCGGCTACCGCAAGCCCGACGCCGAGATCTTCCGGCGCACCCTGGCGGAGCTCGGTATCGACGCGAGCGAAGCGGCCCACGTCGGCGACAATCCCATCGCCGACGTGCGGGGAGCGCAGAGCGCGGGGATGCGCGGCGTCCACTACGCCGCCGCCGGCCGGCCCGGCGCCCCGCACGCCGACCTGATCGTCGCCGACCTCGGCGACCTCGTGAGCCGCCTGACGCGCTGAAAACGGCTTTTCGTATTGCGCCGTGCCCGGCCGCCGGGTAACATCTCTCTCCGTCAT
>JBKPBU010000220.1:0-1566 GCA_046727015.1 Candidatus Methylomirabilota bacterium
CGTCCAGGAAACCGCTGTCCATGATCTCCTTCGGCACCTGGTCCACCAGCACGCGGCCGGTCAGCGGCACGCCGCCGCCCATGCTGTACCACTGGCGGATCGCGTTCTGGAAATCCGCATCGACGGCGTACAGCGCGAGCAAGCCGGGCTTCTGCGCCTTGATCTTGGTGAACACGGGCGTGAAGTCCGCCGTGCCCTTCTGGAAAAAGTCCACCGTGGCCAGCTTGCGGTTCCGCTTCTTCAGCGCGGCCTCCAGCCCCGACGACCCGGCGCGGCCGAAGTCCGTATCCTCGCCGAGAAAGGCGATGCTGCCGGCCTTGCCGTCCTTGTCGAGCCAGGTGACGAGCGCGTCCAGCATGCTGCCGTCCGTCGGATTCACCTTGAAGGTCCACTTGTTGCCGCCGACGCCGGATCGCTCCGCAATCGACGTCGCCGAGGCGTTGGCCACCACGAACGGGATGCCGGCGCGCTCCACCAACGGCATGATGGCGAGCGCCGCCGAGCTGCACAGCCCGTCGAAGATGGCGACGTACTTCTTCTCGGCGAGCATCTGGGTGACGCTCTTGACGGCCTCGGCGGGATTGCAGCGGTTGTCCTGGAAATCCATCTCGAGCTTGCGGCCGAGGACCCCGCCCTTGGCATTCGCCTCGGCGATGGCCAGCTCGGCGCCCCAGCGCGAATGCTGACCGAACATCGCGACGCCGCCCGTGAGCGGGATGGACGCGCCGATGAGGATCGGCCCCTCCTGGGCCGCCGCGAACCCCGAAAATGCCAGCGCGGCGACCGCGGCCACCGCGACAGTCCGACGCATCCTGAACATGCCGATCCTCCTTGTGTGTCTACGGGAATTGCCGCGTTTCGACCCCGGTCTCTCCGCCATAGCGCTTCGCCCACGCACTCTGCATCTTCCGGATGATGGCCGGATAGACGACTAGGCGGCGGAAGGGCGCGATGGCCTTCATGTACAGCCTGGTGAACCCATGCACGGGCTGCACATAGATCGCCAGGTACGCCAGGTATCCGCCCGGCGCGGGCCGGATCGAGAGCGACGAGAAGGCATGCACCGTCGCGTTGCGCAGCTCGCTCAGCTGCTCGTCCTCGAACCGGTAGAGGAGGCTGAGTCGTCCGTCCGGTGTCCCCGGAGCGGCCGTCGACCGGGCGCGATCCGCCGGGCTGAGACGATCCGCGTAGGATTCAGCGTTCCACGCCGGACGCTGCCGATCCCATCCGAGCAGGGCTCCGATTCGCCACCGCAGGCGGAACAGCCCTTTGACTAGCGGGGGCGCCGCCTCGACTCCCGCCATGAACACGGTCTGCACGTCCTCGATCGTGCGGCCGGCGCCGCCGCCGGGGAGACGGATCGCCCACACGTCCTCGAGCGGGACGTCGTGCAGCAGCGCGTGCACGCGAAGGGGGCGCGCGCGAAATTCACCCGGGTCGATACGCATCGTCATGGCGGCGGCTCCAGCCTGGATGGTACCAAGGTTCGCCCCGCTCACGCGGGCCTTGACGACGTCCCTGTCGCGAGGGCACCATCACCGCGGGAGTCGGATCGGAACCCTGCGG
>JBKPBU010000221.1:0-4495 GCA_046727015.1 Candidatus Methylomirabilota bacterium
GCGATGAACAGTGCGACGGCGAGGACGGTGCCCGGAATGACAATGGGCGCCATCGCGAGGAAAGCCAGGACCTGGTGGCCCACGATGAGCCTGCGATTCGTGACATAGGCGAGCAACGCCGCGAGCCCCGCGCCGACGCAGGCCGTGAGCACGCCCAGTTCCAGCGTGTTGACGATGGCCCCCTGGGTGGAGCTGTACAGGAACGTGAACGACCAGTTTGCCAGCGTGAAGTTCTCCCAGGTCAGCGGCTGGGCCCACGCGCGCGAGAAGGCGGCCTTCGCGAGTATGCCGTACGGTAGGAATACCGAGCAGGCCAGCACGGCGAGGCAGCCGAGGAGCGCGGGGTAGCTCCAGGCTCCGAGCGGGATCAGCCTGCGCTGCGCGCCCTTGCCCCCCACCGACGCGTAGCCCCGGCGGCCAAGCAGCCTCTTCTGGACCAGCAGCAGGAGCGCCGTGGCGAGCAGGAGCGGCACGGAGAAGGCGGCGGCCATCTCGACCTTGGGGGGGTACTGGAAGAGCGCCCAGATCTGGGTCGTGATCGTGTGAAAGCCTGCCGGCAGCGCGAGGATAGCGGGCGAGCCGAAGAGCGCCAGCGCCTGGAGGACGGACAGGATGAAGCCGCTCAGGATCGCGGGCAGGACCATGGGCAGGGTAATCGTCAGCGCCACCCGGAGGCGGTTGGCGCCGTGAATCGACGCGGCCTCCTCGAGATCGGAGGCGATGAGCCCGAGCGTGTTGGCGATCATGATGTAGACGTAAGGGAAGGTATAGATCGCCACCACGAAGATCAGTCCGGGCATCGTGAAGATGTTGAGGAGTGGTCCCTCCGCGCCGGTGAGGCCGCGGTAGAGCTTGTTGAGGTAGCCGGCGTTCGGGCCGGCGAGCATGACCCACGCGAAGGCGCCGAGGAAGGGCGGCGTCACGAAGGAGGCCATGATGAGGCTCCGGATGACGCGCGACCAGGGCAGGTCGGTGCGGGCGGAGAGCCAGGCCACGGGCGCGCCGATAGCGACCGACACGAGGCCAGACCAGAAGGCCAGCACCAGGGTGTTCCAGAGTGCCTTCTGGAGCTGGGGATCCGCGAACACGCGGGCGTAGTGCGCGAGCGTCACGCCGCGCTCGCTGCTCACGCTCATGTAGCCGAGCCAGCCCAGCGGGAGGAGGATGAGCAGCGCGAGCGCGGCCGCCGTCAGCACCCACACGGGCGCCGAACGATCCATCGCGTGGAATCGCGGGATCGTGTCAGGCACGGGCTTCGCGATGCTCACTGGATCACTTCGGCCGCCCGCTGCAGCAGCGACTGCGGGATCGTCAGCCCGAGGGCCTTGGCGGTCTTGAGGTTGATGACCAGCTCGTACTGGCTCGGCGACTCCACGGGAAGGGTGGCCGGGCTGGCGCCGCGGAGGATCTTGTCCACATAGAAAGCGGCGCGGCGGAACTGCTCGGTCAACCGCGCGGAGTAGGACATGAGGCCTCCGGCTTCGGTGAGCTCCCGGGACGAGTAGATGCCCGGCAGCCGATGCGCGCGCGCCAGCTCGGCGACGTGCTGACGCTCCGTGAAGAAGAACGTATCTCCCGGCACTACCAGGGCGTCGACGCGATCCCGGGTCATCGCCGCAAAGGCGCGGTCCAGGTCGTCGCGGTTCCGCACTTCGACGAGCTTGACCCGTAGCCCGAGGGCCTGGCCGGCGGTCTCGTACTCATGCAGCCCCACCGTCGTGGCCTGGCTGCGAAGCACCACCACTTGGGAGCCCTTGGGCAACACCTCCTTGAGGAGCTGGAGCTGCTTGCCCCGGATCTCTGGGGTGATCTGTTGGCTGAGCCCGGTCACGTTGCCACCGGGACGGGCCAAGCTGGCGACGAGGCCCACCTCCACCGGATCCGTGGTGTTGACCATGACGATCGGGATCGTCTGCGTCGCCCTCTTGGCCGCGAGGGCCGGTCCCTGGGAGGAAGCGACGATCACGTCGACCCGTTGCCGGACAAGGTCGGCAACCAGCTCGGGGAAGCGCTCGATATGGCCTTCGGCCCAGCGATACTCGAGGACGACGTTCTTGCCTTCGATGTGGCCCAGCTCTCGCAGCCCCTCGGCGAACGCTGCCGTGATGTGTGATGCCGCGACTGGAGTCGTGGTCATGACCAGTCCGACCCGGCGAGCCTTCTCGGGCGCTCGGGCGGAGGCGGCCCTCGGCCACGGCGCGGTGGCGCCGACTACCCCTGAGATGAACGCTCGCCGGTCCATCATTGAATGACCTCATCGGTTCGCAGCAGCAGCGGCTGCGGGACCGTCAGCCCGAGCGCCTTGGCGGTCTTGAGGTCGAGGGTGAGAACGACGGCGACCGCCCGGCTCATGTGGCCTTGGCCACCCTACGCGCCGAAGAACTCGACGAAGCGCGTCTTGATCTCCTCGTTGCGCTTCTCCAGCTCCTCCGGCTCGACCCTCAGCAGTTTCAGCTCGGAGAGCTTGGGCCGGTCGGCCGGGTACTTCACGTCGGGGTGGCCGGTGTAGAGCCCCTCGCTGTCGGCCAGCACCTGCTGGAGCTCGCGGCTGAAGATGAAGTCGGTGAAGAGCTTCGCCGCGTTCGGATGCGGGGCGAAGCTGGTGATGGCGCTCGGCGAGACCACCAGGGGCACGCCTTCCTTCGGAAACACGATCTCGATCGGGTTGCCCTTCTTCTTGACCTGGTAGAACGTGTAGTCGCCGCCGTCCACCGCGACCGGCCGCTCGCCCGAGGCGACGATGCCGGAGGGATCCACCGCCGACTGGACCAGCATGGGCTTGTTCTGCGCGAGCTGCTTGAAGTAGTCCCAGCCGTGCAGCTGCACCAGCGCCAGCACGTGGGTCGCGATGACGCCGCTGTACCCCGGGTGCGCCGTGACGAGCTTGCCCTTCCACTTCGGGTCGAGGAGATCCTTCCAGGTCTTGGGTGCCTCCGCGGCGGAAATGATCTTCGAGTTGTAGGCGATGACGTTCACGGTGGCGCGGAGCCCGTAGTGATAGCCGTCCTTGTCCTTGAAGGCCGCCGGGAAGCCGTCGATGCCGGCGGGCGTGTACTTCGCCAGGAGCTTCTTCTCCTTCAGGAGCACGTAGTGGCCCGCGTCGGAGGTGTGGACGACGTCGGCGATCTTGAGGTTGGCCTGGAGCTCCTGCATGACCCGCTGGAGGATCCGCTCGGAGCCTGTCCGGTGCACCTCGACCTTGATCCCCGGATACGCCGCCTCGAAGAGCTTGGCGACCTTCTCCGCGCTCGTGAGCGCGAGGGAGGTGTACCAGACGACTTTGCCTTCCTTCTTCGCCGCCTCGACTCGCGCGTCCTGCGCGGGCAGGGGGGCGGCGGAGAAGATCAGGGCGAGCGCGGTCAGACTTGCCATGAGTCGCAGGCGCGTCATGTCGTCACCTCTCGGCTGTCAGTGAGTCCATCAGGGCCGTGACGTGCTG
Source organism: Candidatus Methylomirabilota bacterium (assembly GCA_046727015.1). Taxonomy (GTDB): domain Bacteria; phylum Methylomirabilota; class Methylomirabilia; order Rokubacteriales; family CSP1-6; genus AR37. The sequence goes on from JBKPBU010000221.1 coordinate 3,440, forward strand.
CTGCGCCGCTAGATCTCCGACGATCTGGATGATGCGTGATGCCTGCTCGTGGGAAACGGCGAGAGCAGCGTTGCCGCGGAACTTGGCCTCGACCTCATCGCGCGTCATGGGAAAGTCGGGGCCGCCGCGCGGGTGATCCTGGCGCTCTTCGAGGAGGCGGCCGTCGTGGAGCCGAATGGCGACGTGGCCGATGAACTGCCGCGGATAGTCGATGCTCGCGTCCACCTCGTAGCCGACCTTGCCCGCCACCGCCAGCACCGCCTGATCGCGCACGGCCTCGTCGGTGAACTCGGCGAGCGTCACCCGTCCTTTGACGAGGATTGCCGCGAGGAGGTACGGCAGGCTGAACTTGCTCGCGTAGCCATTGGCCGGGTTGTGCTTGCTCGCGAGCGGCTCCCAGAGGCGCGGGATCGGTCCCTCCGCCGTCCGGCACCGGATGGAGGCTATCTCCTCGGGCTTGATCCCGTGCTGTTCCCGCAGCCGGAGCGCGCAGTCCATGTACGGCTGGGCGATGGAGCCGCAGGGATAGGGCTTGAGCGTCAGCTCGGCCAGCTCCCACGTGCGGCCGAGGCTTCCCAGCAACGTTTCGAGCCTCGGCTCCTCGAAGCCGCCCGCGAAGGCCTGGTAGAAGCCGTGGGTGCCCTCGAAGACCGTCTCGGGTCCGGTGAATCCGGAGCGGGCGAGGAGCGTCGCGGCCACTCCCGCGTGAGCCGCCCAGCCGGGATGCAGACGCTTCGTCCCCGAGCCGTCAGCCAGGTACTCGATGATGCCGCCGGCCTGGCTGCCGCAGATCCCGAAGGCATGGACGATCTGGTCTTCCGTGAGCCCGTAGAGCTTGCCCGCGACGGCCGCCGCGGCGAAGCCGCCGGTGAGCGACGTCGGATGATAGTGGCGCGCGTGGAACCTGCCCGGCACCGCGAGCCCGACCCGGCACATCACCTCGACGCCCACGATCATCGCCTCGATCACGGCGCGGCCGGAGGCGCCGAGAGCTTCGCCGACGGCAAGCGCAGTGGTGACGGCGACGCAGCCGGTGTGAACGATGGCGTCCTCACG
>JBKPBU010000222.1:0-1859 GCA_046727015.1 Candidatus Methylomirabilota bacterium
TTCGAGGCGAGGATGGACTGCCACTCCTCTTCCGTGATCTCCTCCGTCGGGCGGATCACCGCGAAGCCGCCCGCGTTGTTGACGAGGATATCGAGCCGGCTCCAGCGCGCGATCACCGCGTCGAGCGCCCGGCCGATATCCGCCGAGCGCGTCACGTCGGCGTGCAGGGCCAGGACGTCGGCGCCGCGCCCCCGTTGTGCCTCCGCCACGGCCTCGACCCCGGCGCCGTCCAGATCGAGCGCGGCCACCCGCGCCCCCTCGCGGGCGCAGGCCTCCACGATGGCGGCGCCTATCCCCTTCGCGGCGCCCGTGACCATCGCGACCTTTCCGTCGAGCCGCATGGCGCACCCCTTTCGCTGGATGGGACGGATAGCATACACGGAGCGCCGGTGCTAGTCTTGTGCGCCGAGGAAGGAGACCGCATGGGCCGCTTCGTCGATCTCTCCGTCACCGTGGACTCGAGCACCATGAGCCCGCCGTCCACCAATATGAGGCTCGAGGTCACGCCCCACAACCGCGGGCCCGGCTTCTGGCAGGTGTCGAGCGTGCACCAGAGCCTTCACACGGGGGCGCACATCGACTCGCCGCTCCACGTCTTCAAAAACGGCATCACGACCGCGGAGATCACGCTCGACCAGGTGATGGGAGAGGCGCTGGTGGTGGACCTCTCGTGGGCCGGTCCCAACCACGCGATCACCGTCGACGACCTCAAGAAGGGCGGTGCCGCCGACGTCAAGCGCGGAGACATCGTCCTGCTCCGGACCGGCTGGGCGGACACGATGTACGGGAAGTGGCCCGACTACTTCACCCAGTCACCGTATTTCCCGCCCGAGACGGCGCAGTGGCTCGTGGACCGCGGGCCCAAGAACATCGGCTTCGACTTCTTCGAGGAGTACTGCGCGCGACTGGCGGATTTCACCTCCGAGGACTTTGCGATGCACCGGGTGATCCTGGGCGCGGGCGTGGTCATCATGGAAGGGCTGACCAACCTGGGCGCGCTGCCCCGCCGTCGCGTAGACTTTGCCGCGCCCTTCTACAAGATCGCCGGCACCGAGGGCGCCCCCGCGCGCTTCTTCGCGACGGTGTAAGCGGCCCGCGTGATGAGCCGGCAGCGGGTGGATGATCCAGGGCTCCAGGCAGAGAAGGAGGTTGCGCTCGGCTTCGACCTGCAGCGCCTGGAGCCCGAATTTCTCGAGGACCCGTACCCGACCTATCACCGACTGCGGCGATGGGATCCGGTGCATCGCTGCCCGGACGGCTCCTATTTCCTGACGCGCTACGACGACGTGGCGGCCGTCTATCGCGACCACGCCCGGCTCTCGTCCGACAAGAAGGTCGAGTTCAAGCCCAAATTCGGCGATGGCCCGCTCTTCGAGCATCACACCACGAGCCTGGTCTTTCGCGACCCGCCCGACCATACGCGGCTCCGCCGCCTCTTCGCCGCCGCCTTCACGCCGAAGGCGCTGGCCGCGCTCCAGCCTCGCGTCGTCCGACTGGTTGATGGCCTGCTGGACCGCGCGGCGACGCAGGGCGGCATGGATCTGATCGCGGATTATGCCTTCGCGCTGCCCGTCGAGCTGATCGGCGACATGCTGGGCGTGCCCCGGGCCGACCGGCCCCGATTGCGCGACTGGTCGCTGGCGATCCTGGGCGCGCTGGAGCCCGTGCCCGGACCCGACAGGCTCGTCCGCGGCAACCGCGCCGTGGAGGAATTCAAGGCCTTCCTGCGCGCGCTCTGCGAGGACAGGCGCCGCCATCCCCTGAACGACGACGGCGAGGTTCTGAGCAAGCTCATCACCGCCGAGGACGAGCAGGGCGCCTTGAGCGAGGTCGAGCTCCTGCACCAGTGCATCTTCCTC
>JBKPBU010000223.1:0-2576 GCA_046727015.1 Candidatus Methylomirabilota bacterium
CGGCATGCCGGGCCGGCCGACGGGCGTGACGTTCGCCGGGCCGGAGCTGCGCGGCGCCACGAATGTCGTCCTGCCCGGCCTCGACCACAGGGAAGTCGCCTTCCACCGTCTCGCTTTCACGGCGATGTACGCGTTCATCACCGGCGCCGAGCCGAAAAGATTCTATCCTGCGCCGCAGGCGTCGCCGGTGCTCGACGGCCTCGTGAGCGGCTACGCCGCCGGCACCCCCACGAACCTGCCGCTGGAGGCTGCGACGGTGGAGGTCTACGCCGTGGATCCCGCTTCAGGCGGGCGCGCCGGCGAGGCGGCGCACAGGAAGACGATCGGCGCCGACGGCCGGTGGGGCCCGTTCCGCGCCAAGCCCGACGCCTACTACGAGTTCGTCGTGACCGCCGACGGCTATCCGACCACGCACGTCTACCGGACCCCGTTCCCGCGCTCGAGCGCCTACGTCCACCTGCGCGTGCGTCCGCTCGAAGGCAAGGACCGGGGCGCCGGCGCGATCGTGACCATGACGCGCCCGCGCGGCTACTTCGGCCACGGCCGGGACCTCTTCGTGCTCGACGGCAAGGTTCCGTCGGGCGTCAACGAGGGCGTGCCGGGTGCATCGGAGGCCACGCAGCGCTTCGAGCCCGGCCCTTCGCGCCCGGTCCGGGTCGTGCTGAACGCCGAGTCGATGACGGTGCGGACCTATCCGCTCGAGCAGGGTCACGTCACCATCGCGGAGTTCCACTACTAGAACTTCTCGTCCGCTCCGCCGCCGCCGAAGCGACCTCCGGCACCGATGCCCTTGTCCGCGGCGGCCGGCCCGGGCGCCGCCGTGAAGGCCGCAACGACCGGGACGATCTGGAGCGCGTGCTGCCGCCGCTCGTCGGAGAAGAGAGGATCGGCGGTGAGGCCCGCGATCTCGCCTCCGGGCGCGCGCCGGAGCGCCCGCTCGACCGCCAGGGCGAGGACGACGAGCGCGGCACCGGCGAGAGTCAGGACCACCCAGAGCGGCGCAAGGTGGACATAGTGCCGCACCGTGACGAGCGAGAGCGCGGCGAGCACGATGCCCGTGTCGATGAGGAGTGTCCGTCGCGCCCGCAAGCCCCATGTGAGGATGGCCAAGGGCAATGTGGCGGTGGCGAGGGCCGAGAGCGCGAGGAAGCCGCGCGACGGCGTCATGCGGTCACGGACGAGACGCCCGAGATTCTCCACGAGATGCTCGTCGAGCGAGTAGACGTTGACGGCCGCGTAGACGGCCGCCACCCCGGCGACGACGAGAACCGCCGCGGCGCGCCGGTGCGACGGCGCCCATGACGGCTCGTCCAGCCGACGGGCGGCAAGGGTGGCCAGCGCCGCGCCGGCCACGACCCAGAGCAGACGCCCGTGGGCCACTCGCCCGAGGAAGACAAAGAGCGAGACGGCGGACAGCGCGGCGAAGACCGGGCTGCCCCACCGCCAGCAGGCGACTCCCCACGCGACGAATCCGGCGATGAGCATCCCGTCGAGCACATCGTCCAAACGCATGTGCACGGTCTCGGAGAGGAACAGGCCGAAGCCCACCAGGAGACATGCGACGCCCAAGAACGACGTCGCGCCGGCCGCGCCCCGCCGGGCGAACCGGGGCGAGGCTTCCAGCGTTTCGGTCACGGCAAGGGACGCTGCCGCAAGCAGGATGAGCAGGACCTGGTGGCCGCTCACGCCGGGGCGGAACGCCGCTTCGAACGCGCCGAAAACGCAGAAGGTAACGGCCGCGACGACGCAGGCCGTCAGCACGCGCCAGAGCGCGGACGGGGTGACGCACGGGTCGGGATACGCGTCACGGATCGCGCGCTCCGTCGCCTCGTCGATGGCGCCGGCCCGCCGCCAGCCCTCCGCTGCCTCGTGCACCTCCGCGGCCCGCTCCCAGGCCACCGACTCGGCCCTCATCGCTCCTGCATCCTGCGATGGGCGGCGAAGATGACGAAGAGCATCCCCAGGCCGAGGAGCGCCGCGAGGAGATAGGGGATGCCGCTCTCCGTGTGGCGGAACGGCTGGAACAGAAGACGCAGGAGGCCGACGTAGCCCGCCACCACGCCCTGGGCGAAGTACAGCGAGCGATCGAGGCGGAAGCCGTGCCACATCACGACGCCGGCCGTGACGAGAAGCACGGCGAGCCACATTTCCCACGCGGCGTCGTTGTCGAGGGCTCCGGACACGAGAGCGCCCAGGAGCAGGACGAGGCCCGCGTTGGCGAAGACGGCCTCGAAGTGGGGTTTCCGCCTCAACAGGACGGACAGCGACGCCGCGGCCACGTAGAGAACGCCCAGGACGAGGGCGTTCTCGCGCAGGTCATTGGGCTGACTCTTCCACAGCCATCCGGAGACCAGGCTGACCGAGAGTCCGCGCCACGCGGCCAGAGTCGTCAGCGCGAGGCCCAGAACGGTCCGCGAGTCCCACAGGTAGGCGGCCGCGACATAGACCGTCCCCACGATGAGGAGGTGATGCGCCCAGTTGGGCCCGAGCAGCGTGAACTGCACCTCGATGTACGCGAGGTCAGACGCGAAGAGGAGGAGCCCCAGGAGGAGGATGTAGTCGAAAGCGACATCCGG
>JBKPBU010000224.1:0-2822 GCA_046727015.1 Candidatus Methylomirabilota bacterium
GGCGGCAGCCCGCACGCGTGGTCCGCGTGGCCGTGAGTGTAGACGGCGGCGTGCAGCGGACTCGCATCCACCGCGCGCACGGCGGCGAACGTCCGCGCGCGCGCCGTGTAGTTGCCCGTGTCCACGAGGACCAGCCCCGCCTCGGTGCGAATGGCGGTGACGTTGGCCCAGGTGTGGAAGAACACGACGCCGGGGGCGAGCTCCTCGCTCTTGCCCGTCGGCCGCCACATGTCGCGCGGCGGAATCTGTCCCTGCCAGAAGCGCTCGGCCAGGTCGAGGATGACGCCCATGTCCGGCGGACGGTAGCACAGCGCCTCCCGGGCGGCAATCGCTGCCCCTCGGTCCTCGGCGCGCCTATTGACAGGGCAGGGGATTCGGGGATAATCGGGCAACCTCGCACCCCGCGAGCGTGCCCGGTCCTTGTCGCAGCGCAGCGGAGGACAGACCATTACCCGCTCTCGAGCGTGTGCGTTTATCATTGCGGCCGCCGTGGCCCTTGCGGCTACCGGTTCGGCCATCGCCGCAGGCCCAGCCAGCACCGCGGGCCCAACCGGTCAGATAACCTGGGCGGTCCACGTCTCGCTCGCGCCCACGTGGTTCGACCCGGCTGAGACCCCGGGCATCATCACGCCCTTCATGGTGCTCTACGCGCTCCACGACGGTCTCGTGAAGCCCATGCCCGGCAATGCCATGGCTCCCTCGCTCGCCGAGTCCTGGAGCATGTCCAAGGACGGGCTCAGCTACGAGTTCGTGCTGCGCAAGGGCGTCAAGTTCCACAACGGCGACGTCATGACGGCGGAGGACGTCAAGTTCTCCTTCGAGCGCTACCGCGGCGCGTCCTCCTCGGACCTCAAGGCCAAGGTCGCGCGGGTTGACGTCGTGGATCCCAACCGCGTCCGCTTCACGCTCAAGCGGCCGTGGCCCGACTTTCTGACCTTCTACGCGACTCCCGCCACGGGCGCGGCCTGGATCGTGCCGAAGAAGTACGTCGAGCGGGTGGGCGATGACGGCTTCAAGAAGGCGCCCGTGGGCGCCGGTCCCTACCGCTTCGTATCCTTCAAGCCGGGTGTGGAGCTGGTGCTGGAGGCCTTCGACGGCTACTGGCGCAAGGTGCCCAGCGTCAAGACGCTGGTCTTCCGCGTGATACCCGACGAGTCGACCCGGTTGGCCGCGCTGAAGCGGGGCGAAGCGGACATCGCCTACAGCATCACGGGGCCGCTGGCGGAGGAGCTCAAGCGCACGCCCGGCCTGACGCTCGCGCCCACCTTCTTCCCGTTCACCATCTGGCTGGTGTTCACCGAGCAGTGGGACCCGAAGTCGCCCTGGCACGACAAGCGCGTGCGCCTGGCAACCAACTACGCCATCGACCGCCAGGGCATCAACCAGGCCGTCTACCTCGGCTACTCCAAGCTCGCCTACAGCTTCGTGCCCCAGGGCATGGAGTACTACTGGGGCCCGCCGCCGTACCCGTACGATCCGAAGCGGGCCAAGGCGCTCCTGTCGGAGGCCGGGTATCCCAACGGCTTCGACGCGGGCGAGCTCTCCGGCGACATGATCTACGGCACCGCAATCGGCGAGCCGGTCGTCAACTATCTCCAGGCCGTGGGCATCCGCATCAAGCTCCACCCGCTCGAGCGCGCGGCCTTCTACGGGGAGCTCTCGGAGAAGAAGCTCCGCTACGTCGTCCAGAACGGCAGCGGCGCGCCGGGCAATGCTCCCACGCGCATCGAGGTCAACGCGGTGACGGGCGGCCGCTACGCCTACGGCGCCTACCCTGACATCGACGGGCTCTTCTCGGAGCAGGCGAACGAGATGAACCCGCGGGTGCGGCGGCAGCTCCTCGACAAGATCCAGCAGATGATCCACGAGCGCGCGATGTTCACGGGCGTCATCGAGCCCGCGTTCCTGAACGGAGTGGGCGAGCGCCTTGCCGTTCACGGCCTCGGCCTCATCAAGAACCACGCGTACTCGGCGCCCTACGAAGACCTCAAGCTCAAGGGAAAGTAGGAGATCATGAAACAATTCATCCTCAAGCGGATGGGCTACGCGGCGCTCTCACTGATCCTGCTCTCCCTGATCATCTTCCTGCTGGTGCGCCTGACGGGCGATCCGACCGTGCTTCTCGTAGAGCCGGGCGCGAGCAAGGAAGACATGGCGGCCATCCGGGTCCAGCTCGGCCTCGACCGGCCGATCTGGGTCCAGTACGGCCAGTTCGTCTCGAGCACCCTGCGGGGCGACCTCGGCCACTCCTTCTACTACCGGACGCCCGTGCTGGAGCTGTACATGTCCCGGTTCCCCCACTCCCTCATGCTTGCCCTGGCGGCCATGGCCTTCTCGCTTCTCGTCGGCATCCCGAGCGGCATCATCGCGGCCGTTCGCGTGAACCAATGGTGGGACAGCGCGGGAAAGATCTTCGCGCTGCTCGGGCTCTCGCTTCCCTCCTTTTGGGTCGGGCTGGTCATGATCCTGTTCTTCTCGGTGTACCTCGGCTGGCTGCCGTCGTCCGGCTCCGGCACCCCGCTGCACCTCATCATGCCGGCGTTCGCGCTCGGCTGGTACTTCGCGGCGGCCCACATGAGGCTGACGCGCTCGGCCATGCTGGAGGTGCTGGGGTCGGAGTACGTGAAGCTGGCGCGCCTCAAGGGCCTGCCCGAGGCACTCGTCATCGCCAAGCACGCATTCAAGAACGCGCTCATCCCCGTGCTGACGCTGGCCGGCATCAACCTCGTCATCATGGTCAACGTCGCGGTCGTCGTGGAGACGGTCTTCGCGTGGCCCGGGGTCGGCCGGCTGCTGTTCGAAGGCATCTCCTTCCGCGACTT
>JBKPBU010000225.1:0-3418 GCA_046727015.1 Candidatus Methylomirabilota bacterium
ACCCGGACCCTGGCGCCCGAGTCGCGGAGGTTCAGGGCGGCGGTACGGCCCAAGTTCCCGTACCCGAGCACCGCCACTGCCTCGCCGGTCAGCCCTCGCTCGGGCGCATCCTCGGCTCGGTACACCTTGATCTGCGTTTCCCCTGTATTCTCCATGGTCGAATGCATCTCACTTTCTAGTGGGCATAGGTTACAAAAACTACCCCCTGGCCGTCAGGCTCCCCGGAACTCTTGCAAGAACTTGGCCCGCACGTCAGGCGCCCGCGAGGAGTTGGCGGGCGCGGTCGGCATCGACCGCGTGGACGAGCAACGTTACTTCGCCCGCGTCGCCCACGCTGAACGGGTGCACGGACTGCACGAGCTGCCCGCGCATCACCGCGGGGATCCCGTGACCGTCGAGGAGCGCGCGGACCACGAGGGCCTCGGACTGGTCGCGGCAGCGGCGCACCTCGACCAGAGCGGGCGCAGGCTCGGGCGCCCGCTGCCGCTTTGGAAACTGGATGACCTTGCCCCGGCGAGTCATCGCTGCGACTTGTACCACTCGTAGATGTCCTCGCCCGTCGTGAACCACACGCCCTTCTTCTTCCGCATGTAGTCGTAGACCGCCTCGAAGTACTTGATCCGGTGCGGCACGCCGGAGATGTACGGGTGCACGGCGAGCGCCATCACGCGCGGGTTCTTCGCGCCCTCGGCGTAGAGCCGGTCGAAGTGGTCCTTCGCGCGCTGCAGCCACTCGGACGAGGTGTGGTGCTGGATCACCATCATCGGGATGTCGTTGAGCTCGATCGAGTAGGGCACCGACACGAGGGGGCCGGCCGTCGTGCGGATCTCATAGGGCTGGTCGTCGTTGACCCAGTCGGAGACGTATTCGATCCCTTCCTGAGCCAGGTAATCGAGCGTCTCCCAGGTCTCGGTCAGTCCCGGGCCGAGCCAGCCCTTGGGCTTCTTGCCCGTGAACTTCTTGAGCATCTCGACGGACTGTCGGATAGCGGCGCGCTGGTCGGGGAGGAGGTGCATCGCGCCCTGGATCACACCGTGGGCCATGAACTCCCACCCCGCGTCGAGCATGGCCCGCGCCACCGGCTCGTACGACTCGACCACGTGGGCGTTGATCGACGTCGTCGCGCGGATCTTGCGCTTGACGAGCGCCTCGTGCAGCCGCCAGAAGCCCACGCGCATGCCGTAGTCGTGCCAGGCCCAGTTTGGCACGTCGGGCACGGTGGCGACGCCCTGCGGCGCCGTGAGGTACTGGCGGGCCATCGGCTTCTCGATGTCCCACTCCTCGATGTTGACGATGGTCCACACCGCGATGCGCGCGCCCTTGGGCAGCGTCCATGGCCGGCGGCTCGTCAGCGGCGAGTAGTCGAAGCGCTCGCGGGGCAGTCTCACGGCGCCCTTGAGACTACCATCGCTCGGGCATTAAAGGTAGAATCCCGACCCATGACCGCGCCCCTCGGCATCGACGTTCACGCCCACTTCTTTCCCGAGTCGTTCATCCGCATGGTCGAGGAGGCGGGTGCGCAGTTCGGCGCGGGCGTCGACCGCGCGAGCCCGGAGGGCCCCGCCATCGTGGTCGGCGCCTCGCGCACGGCGGCGCTCGAGGCGCGCTACTGGGATCTCGATCTCCGCATCCGCTCGATGAACCGCCAGGGCGTGGCCGTGCAGGCGCTCTCGCTGACCGCGCCGATGGTGTACTGGGCCGACGGCGCCACCGGCCGGCGCCTCTCCGCCGTCTGGAACGACGCCGCGAGCGCGGCGCACGTCGCGCATCCGGACCGCTTCGTCGTGTGCGCCATGCTGCCCATGCAGGACACGGCGCGGGCCCTCGCCGAGCTCGAGCGCGCGGCCAAGCTGCCCGGCGTCCGCGGCGTGTACATGGGCACCAATATCGGCGGCCGCGAGCTTTCCGACGCGGCGTTCTTTCCCGTCTTCGAGCACGCGGCCGCGCTCGGGCTGCCCGTGTTGCTGCATCCCCTCCGCGTGATCGGCGCCGAGCGGCTCGCCGCCTTCTACCTCAACAACTTCCTCGGCAACCCCTTCGACACCGCCATCGCGGCCGCGCACCTCGTCTTCGGCGGCGTGCTCGATCGGCTGCCGAAGCTGGAAGTCTGCCTGCCTCACGCCGGCGGTGCGCTGCCCTATCTGCACGGCCGTCTCCGCCACGGTCAGAGGGTGAGGCCGGAGACGAAGGGGGTGGCGAAGAAGCCCTTCAGCGCCTATCTCCGCCGCTTCACCTATGACATCATCAGCCACGACTCCGCCGCCCTCCGCTATCTGGTCGCCACGGTCGGGGCGGACCGCGTCATGCTCGGGACGGACTTCTGCTTCGACATGGGCTACGACCGGCCGCTCGCGATCATCCAGGCCAAGACGACGGGGCTCAGCCTGAAGGACCAGCGCCGCGTCGCCCGCGACAACGCCGCCCGCATGCTGCACCTGGTCTAGGTCCGCGTGCGTCCGGACTTCTGGGTCGTCCAGACGTTCAACGGCTTGTCGTACGGCGCGCTCCTCTTCCTGCTGTCGAGCGGGCTCTCGTTGATCTTCGGCGTCATGCGCATCGTCAACATGGCCCACGGCTCCTATTTCATGCTGGGCGGCTACCTGGGGCTGACGGTGGCCCTCCGCACGCGAAGCTTCGCGATGGCGGTGCTGGCCGCCACCGTCGCCATCGCGCTGATCGGGATGGCCATGGAGCGCGTCTTCCTGCGCCGGCTGCGCGGTCAGGACCTGGGGCAGGTGCTCATGACCATCGGCTTCGCGCTGATCTTCCAGGACCTGGCGCTCCTGATCTGGGGCGGCGATCCCTACAACCTGCCCGTGCCCGCGGCTCTCTCGGGAGCGCTGCGCCTGGGCGGCGCCGTCTTCCCCCTGTACCGCATCTTCATCGTGGGCGTGGCCGTCGCCGTCGGTCTCGGGCTCTGGCTTCTCCTTGACTGGACGCGCGCGGGCGCCATGATCCGCGCCGCCGTGGACGACGGCGAGATGGCGCAGGGCGTAGGCATCAATGTCCCGCGCATCTCCCTCGCCGTCTTCGGGCTCGGGGCCGGCCTGGCCGCTCTCGGCGGGGTCATCGGCGCCGGCTTCCTCGGCGTCTACCCCGGCGCCGATTTCGAGGTGCTGCCCTATGCGTTCGTGGTCGTCATCGTGGGCGGGCTCGGCAGCCTGCCCGGCGCGATGGCGGGCAGCCTCCTCGTCGGGCTCCTCGACAACTTCGGCAAGGCGCTCTTTCCCGAGCTGGCCTACTTCACGCTGTTCGCTCCCATGGCCCTCATCCTCGCCATCCGCCCCACCGGGCTCTTCGGCAGGGGCTAGGTCATTGGTCACGTCGAGCCTGGTCGCGTGATCCGCCGGCGCGCTCTGATCGGCGCGATCGTCGTCGGGGCGCTGGCCGCCATTGGGCCCGTGATGCCCGCCTACCC
>JBKPBU010000226.1:0-3504 GCA_046727015.1 Candidatus Methylomirabilota bacterium
CCTCGGCGTGCTGGAGCTCGCGATCGCGGCGGTCGCGCCACTCCGCCACCTCCGCGTCGGTCGCGCGGCGCACCACCTGCCGGTAGAGCCGGCCCCGCTTGAACTCGGGTAGCGGGCGCTTGGGCCGCCTGATCTCGCCGACGGCCGTGCCCTGGCCCGTCTCCACGACGACGAAATCGCCGACGGCGAGGTCTTCGAAATCGGTCAGGTGGTCCTCGGCCTGGAGAGGCACGCGCATCCGCACGCCGATCAGGTACGGCAGCTGAGCCACCGGCTCTACCGCCGCCTCTGTGTCAGGGGTCTCGCTCATGGTGGTCCTTACGCCGCCTTGGTCAGGCGGCTCAGCAGCACCTCGACGGTGAGCCGAGGTGAGACGTTTCCGTAAATGGCCTGCCATGCTTCGCGGCAGGCGGAGAGACCCGCCAGCACCTCGTCCAGCGAGCGCGGCGGGCCTGAAGTTTGTGGGAATACCGCGAGGCGTGCATCCGCTCCGGCGTGCGCGCAGAGAAGGTCCCGGTACCACAGCCAGCACGTCTCGACCGCCGCCAGCGCCGCCTCGCGGTCGCGTCCGACGGCCTCGCCGATCTGGAGGATGGCCTCGACGCCGCGCGCCTGCGCCTGCGCGAGCCATTCGAGCGCGCGCTCCCGGTCCGGGCCGGCGCCGCCGGGCAGGAGCGCGAGGCCACCCTCGGCAGCGCGGGGCCGGAAGCGGACGATCTGGCAGCGCGAGAGTACCGTCGCCGGCAGCGCGCGGGCCTGGCTCAGGACCAGGACGATCACGGTGCGCGCCGGCGGCTCTTCGAGAGTCTTGAGAAATGCCTGCGGCGCCGCGCCGGTCATGGTCTCCGCCTCGTCCACGATGAAGACCTTCCACGGCGCCTCGGCGGGCTTGAGCGACGCCATCCGTTCCAGCTCGCGGATGTTCTCGACACGTATGGCGGGCGTGCCCTTGGCATTGCTCGCGGGCGGCGTGGGGCCGAGGAGGTGGACGTCGGGGTGGAGACCGCGGTCCACTCGCGAGGCGGCGCCGCCGCCCGCCGGCGCCACCAGCGCCTTCGCGAAGGCCAGGGCCGTCGTCCTGCGCCCGGCACCCTGCGGACCGATGAAGGCCCAGGCGTGCGCGATACGGCCTCCTTCGAGGGCGCGGCGCAGGAGCTCCACGGCCTCGGCCTGGCCGTCGATCCCTTCAAGCGCCACGGCGCGCCTCCTGTCTCGAGAGCAACCCTTCGACGGCGCGGACGACCGCGGCGTGGAGCTCGTCCTTCGACGGCGTGGCGCTGAGCACGACAACGCGGTTCTTCTCCGCGTGCGCGATCTCGAGATACCCCTCGCGCACGCGGCGGTGAAAGGCCATGTCCATCTTCTCGAAGGCGTCGAGCCGGCGGTCGCTGATGCGCTTCAGACCTTCGGCGGGGTCGAGGTCGAGGAGAATCGTCAGGTCTGGCATCACACCGCCGGTGGCGAGCGCGTTGAGATCCCGGATGATCTCCAGGTCCATGCCGCCGCCGAATCCCTGATAGGCGAGCGTCGCATCGGCGTAGCGGTCGGAGACCACGACGGCGCCGCGTCCGAGCGCGGGGCGGATGACCTGGGCGACGTGCTGCTGGCGGGCGGCCATGAAGAGGAAGGTCTGCGTGAGCGGCGTCGGGGGCCCACCGTCCTTCTCGAAGAGCCCACGGATGGCCGAGCCGAGCGGCGTCCCGTCGGGCTCGCTGGTCAGCACCACCTCGAGCCCGCGGGCCTCCAGCCACTGCCCCAGGCGGCGGCAGTGCGTGGACTTGCCCGAGCCTTCCACGCCCTCCACCGAGATGAAAAGACCGCGCATGGGCGTAACTCTAACAGATTGAAAAGCCACGTGTCTCTCGACTTCCCCACAGTGCTGTGGTACGACTGGCGAAATGGAGATCCAGGAGCTGCTGGAGCGACGAGTCGCCCGCTTCACCGATCGCGTGGCCGACTGGGACGCCTTCGCCGACGCGCGAGTCGAAGGCTTCCGCCGGGCCCAGCATCGCTTCATCGGCGCCGGCGCCTCGGGCAAGGGGGACGCCAGGGCCATCCCTGCCGAGCACTTCACCCTGTCCATCATGTACGTGCCTCCCGGGCAGGGCAACGCGCCCCACACGCATCCCGTCGAGGAGGCTTTCTTCATCCTCGAGGGCAAGGTCAAGGTCTTCATCGAGGATGGCAAGGGCGCACGGGCCGAGACGGTGCTCGGCAAGTGGGACTGCATCTCCTGCCCCGCCGATGTCATCCACGGCTTCGAGAACGTGGGCCTGGAGGGCGCGTATCTTCAGGTGATGCTGGGGGCCGGCCAGCCGGGCCTCATGGGTTATGCCGACCCCGAGCTCGCGAAGCAGCGCGACGCGCATCTGAAGCCGACCAGCGCCTGAGCGCTCCCCTGGACCCCGGCACGAAGCTGGCCGGCGTGCTGGTCGGCGCCTCCGTGCGGCGAAAGGAAGACGCCCGTCTCCTGCGCGGCGCCGGCCGCTACACCGATGACATCGCGCTGCCCCGCATGCTCTGGCTGGCCGTCGTGCGAAGCCCCCACGCTCACGCGCGCGTCACGCGCATCGATGCCGCCGCGGCCGGGCGGCTACCGGGCGTCGTCGCCGTACTGACACGGGCCGAGCTGCCCGAGTGCGCGGGCTCGGTCCCGCCGCTCGTGCCCGCGCCCGAGTTCCCCCGCTACCATCACCCCGTGCTGGCCGCGGATCGCGTCATGCACGCCGGAGAAGGCGTGGCCGTCGTCGTGGCGAACACCCCCTACATCGCCGCCGACGCCGTCGACAGCGTGGTGGTCGACTATGAGCCGCTGCCGGCGGCGAGCTATGCCGAGGCGGCGCTGGCTATCGGCGCGCCGCGGGTCCACGACGATTGGCCCGGCAACCTGGCGGGAGTGTCCGAATCCGTCATGGGCAGCGTCACCGATGGCTTCGCCTCGGCCGATGCCGTGGTCGAGATGCGCCTCTACTATCCGCGGGTCGCGGGCATGCCGATCGAGCCGCGCGCCGTCCTGGCCTCCCACGACGCGGCCACGGGGCTCTTGACCGTCTGGCTCTCGACCCAGGTGCCCTTCGCGGTGCGCAGCGCCATCGCAGGCGTGCTCGGCATGGCCGAGGAGCACGTGCGCGTCGTTGCACCCGAGGTGGGTGGAGGCTTCGGCGTCAAGGGCCACGTCTATCCCGAGGACATCCTGGTGGCGGCGGTGGCGCGCCATCTCGGTCGGCCGGTCAAGTGGATCGAGACGCGGCGCGAGCACTTCCTGACGGCGGCCGCCGACCGCGATCAGCGGCACACCGCGCGACTGGGCGTCAGGAAGGACGGCAGCATCGTCGCTCTCGAGACGGAGTTCACGCGGGATCACGGGGCGCACCCGACGCTTGGCGAGGCCATCACCTACAACACGATCAACCACCTGGTCGGCCCCTACCGCGTCCCCAACTACCGCGGCGTGGGGCGCAACGTCGTGACCCACAAAACCTTTGCCGCCGCGTATCGCGGCGC
>JBKPBU010000227.1:0-2607 GCA_046727015.1 Candidatus Methylomirabilota bacterium
CCACGGCAGGCTGCTCATCACGTACTCGAGATCTTCCTTCAGCACCGCGAGCTGTCCGGCCTCGTAGAGTCCGGGGCTGCCCGGGCCCACGATGCCCAGGATGTCGAGCCGCTGCTTGCGGATCTCGGGAAGCAGCAGCTGTGCGCTGGCCGGACGCGTGATGGGCGCGATGATGTCCGGCTTGGCCGCCTTGGCGCGCGAGACCTCAGTGGACAGATCTTGTGGCGGCTCGGGCCACGGAATCACGTCCACGATGTCCCAGGACGGCTTCGCCGCCGCGTGCGCCGCCTGGAAGCCTTTGGCGTTGTTCTGGCCGAAGAGATCGTTGCAGTACATGAGCACGACCCGCTTGGGCGAGACCCCGGCTTCGTGGAAGATCTCGCCGAAGTACTGCACGGCCTTCCGGCCGAAGGAGGCCCCGGTCGGGAAATTCCGGTAGACGTACTGGACCTTCTGCTGACCTTCTTTGACCGCCTTGGCGACATTGGCCGTGATCGGGTCGGCCGCGGCGATGTCGACCAGGAACGGTATGCGCCGCTGCTGCGTCACCGGCACCATGGCCGCCGTGCTCCCGGAGTCGAAGGAGCCCATCAACATCTGCGCCCCCTGCCCGATGACGCGCTCGGCCTCGGTCCTCCCCACGTCGGGCTTCGACTGGGTATCGCCGACGAGGAGCTCGAGCTTCATCCCGCCGAGCGACTTGATGCCGCCGGCGGCGTTGATCGCGTCCGCGGCCATCTGGGCCCCCAGCCGACAGGCCTGCCCCGGCTCGGCAATCGGCCCGGTCACCGGATGCACGACGCCGACCTTGAAGGTGGGTGTCTGAGCGCGAAGAACCGCGGGAAAGCCCGCGAGGGCCGTCGCGCCCGCCGCCGCCCCCGCCGTCTTGAGAAAGGTCCTCCGATCCGTGCCCCTGCGCTCGCTCATCATGACCTCCTGTCATTCATCCTCAACATGCTGTCGCATGTTGACCGTGGGCCAATCTGGTTAGGTCAACCGGCGCATCGTCTCGTTACTTGGCCGTATAGTCGTAGAAGCCGCGGCCAGTCTTGCGCCCAAGGCGTCCGGCCATCACCATGCGCTTGAGCAGCGGCGGTGGTGCGTAGCGGGGCTCGCGGAACTCTTCGAACATCACCTCGGCCACGAACATGGTCGTGTCCAGGCCGACCAGGTCCAGCAGGGTGAACGGCCCCATCGGGTAGCCGCAGCCCAGCTTCATGGCCTGGTCGATGTCCTCGAGCGTGGCGAGACCGCCCTCGTAGACGCGGACGGCGTCGAGGAGATAGGGCACGAGCAGCCGGTTCACGATGAAGGCCGTGGAGTCCTTGGTCTTGACCGGCACCTTGCCGACGGCCTGCACCCACTCGTAGGCGGCGGCGACCGTGGCGTCGTCCGTGAGGATGGACTGCACGACCTCCACCAGCTTCATGAGCGGCACCGGGTTGAAGAAGTGCAGCCCCAGCACCTGCCCCGGCCGCTTCGTGGCGGCGGCCATTGCCGTGACGTTGCACGACGAGGTGTTCGAGGCGAGCAGCGCGTGGGGCCGGCAGATGGCGTCGAGCTTCGCGAAGGTCTCGTTCTTGAGCGGTTGGTTCTCGGTGATGGCTTCGATGACGAGATCGCAATCCTTGAGATCCTCGAAGTGCACCGAGCCATGGATCCGCCCCAGCGTGTCCGTCTTGGCCTTCTCGTCCATCCTGGCCTTGGCCACCAGGCCCTCGAGGCTCTTGCGCAGCCCGCCCAGCCCCTTGTCGAGAAGGGCCTGGTTGGCTTCGATCACGACGGTCGGAAAGCCGGCCTGCGCCGAGACCTGCGCGATGCCGGATCCCATGAGCCCGCAACCGATGACGCCTACGTGCTTGATGGCCATGGCCGAACGACCTCCTTGGGCGAGCTGCGGATTTTCACGTGAAGCGGCTGCAGGCTACGTGCGGCCGCGGCCGCTAGTCATATTGAATGAGGGACTCGACGCGATAGCCCTTGAGCCGCTCGCGCCCCTTCAGAAACGTCAGCTCGATGAGGAACTCGCAGGCCACCACCACGCCTCCCAGCCGCTCGATCAGGCGCAGCGTCGCGGCCATCGTGCCGCCGGTCGCGAGCAGGTCGTCCACGACCAGGACCTTCTGGCCCTTGCCGATGCCATCCTCGTGGATGGCGAGCACGTCCCGGCCGTACTCGAGCTCGTACTCCTCCTCGATCACCGCCGCGGGGAGCTTGCCCTGCTTGCGCACGGGCACGAAGCCCGCGCCAAGCTCGTGCGCGAGCACCCCGCCGAAGATGAAGCCGCGCGACTCGACGCCGACCACGACATCGATGGAGCCCTTCGGATACTTCGCGGCAAGATGCTCGATGACCGACGCCCACGCCGGCGCGTCCTTGAGCAGCGTGGTGATGTCCTTGAAGAGGATGCCTTCGGTGGGGAAATCCTTGATGTCGCGGATCCTGGCCCGAAGCGCGGCGACGTCCATGACGGAGAGAGATGTTACCCGGCGGCCGGGCACGGCGCAATACGAAAAGCCGTTTTCAGCGCGTCAGGCGGCTCACGAGGTCGCCGAGGTCGGCGACGATCAGGTCGGCGTGCGGGGCGCCGGGCCGGCCGGCGGCGGC
>JBKPBU010000228.1:0-5654 GCA_046727015.1 Candidatus Methylomirabilota bacterium
CGGCCACGGATTTCTTGAGCTTCATGGAGGATCTCCCCGTATCAATCGGCGTAAAGCTCGACCGTATAGCCGTTCGGATCCTTGACGTAGATCGACGAGCGGCCGCGCCGTCCCACCACTTTCACCCCCGCGGCCTTCACGCGCCTGCCGAGAGCCGGGAGGCGCTTCGGCCCGACATAGAGACCGAAGTGATCGAGACCGCCGGCGCGGAGGTTGATCGGCCCTCGGACCCGGATGAAATTCAGAAGATCGCCACCCCCAGGAGTCTCGAGAAAAATCATGCCGGGATGGGGAAACGCCTCCCGCAGCCCCAGCACCTCGACGTAGAAGCGCTTGGTCGCCGCCAGGTCCCGTGTCTTGAGGGCGAGGTGCCGGAGGGGCATGACGGAATTGTACTCCCGCGAGCCGTCCGGGCCGAGCTCGGAACCGAAAGAGCTCCGGGCCGCCATGGGGAACAGTCGCCCCGGGGCCGGTGTATATTTGGTGGGCCGGGCGGACCCGGCTCACCCCGATCCGTTCTGAGAGGAGTCGCTCATGGCCGAAGGCACCCAGCTGATCCGCGGCCTCGAAGGCGTGGTCGCCGCCGAGACCGAGCTCTGCGACCTCGACGGCACGAACGGCCGCCTCGCGTACCGCGGCTACGACATCGCCGACCTCGCGGGCCAGGCGACGTTCGAAGAAGTCGCCTACCTCCTCTGGATGGGCGAGCTGCCGACGCGGGTGGAGCTCGACCGCTTCCTCGCCGAGCTGGCGACGGCCCGGCCGATCCCGGAGGATCTCGTCAAAGCCTTCGCCCTCATGCCGAAGCAGACCGATCCGATGCGCGTGCTTCAGGCTTCCGTGGCGATCCTGGGCATGCACGACCCTAATGCGACTGACAACACGCACGCGGCCAACCTGCGCAAGTCGGTGCGGCTCACGAGTCAATTCGCCACGGCCATCTGCGCCCATCACCGGGTGCGGAGCGGGCTGGAGCCCGTGCCGCCGGCCAAGGACCTCTCGCTCGCGGCCAACTTCCTCTACATGCTGACGGGGAAGAAGCCGAGCAACGTCACCACCAAGGCCTTCGACGCGAGCCTGGTTCTCTACGCGGAGCACGAGCTGAACGCTTCGACCTTCACCACACGCGTGATCGCGGCCACGCTCTCCGACATGCACTCGGCGGTCGCGGGCGGCGTCGGCGCGCTCAAGGGCACGCTCCACGGCGGCGCGGGAGAGGCGGTCATGAACACGCTGCTCGAGATCGGCAAGCTCGACAACGTGGACGGCTTCGTCGACAAGGCCTTCGCCGCGAAGCGGCGGTTCATGGGCATGGGCCACCGCGTCTACACGGCGGGGGATCCGCGGGCGGCGATTTTGAAGGGTATGGCGGAGGACGCGTGCCGGGAGACCGGGCAGGCGCTGTGGTACGACCTCGCGGTCAAGCTCCACGCCAAGGTCAGCGCGACCAAGAAGCTCATCCCCAACGTGGATTTCTACTCGGCGCCGCTCTTCTATTCGATCGGCATCCCGGTGGACCTCTTCACGCCCGTCATCGCGGCGTCGCGGATCGTCGGCTGGACGGCCAATCTCCTCGAGCAGTACGACGACAACCGTCTCATCCGCCCCCGCGCCGACTACAAGGGGCCGGGCCGCAAGCCCTTCGTGCCGGTGGAGAAACGGTAGGGATGGGTCTCTCGGTCGCGCGGAAACTGATCGATGCCCACCTGGTGGCGGGCAAGGCCGTGGCCGGCGAGGAGATCGGGCTGCGCGTGGACCAGTGCCTGCTCACGGACACGAACGGCAACATGGCGTGGCTGCAGTTCGAGACCATGGGCTTCCCCCGCGTCAAGCCGCCGCGCGTGGTCAGCTACATCGATCACAATGTCAACCAGACCGACTCGCGCAACACGGACGATCACCGCTACATCCAGACGGCGTCCGCGCGCTACGGCTCGTGGTTCTCCAAGCCGGGCAACGGCATCTGCCACCAGGTGCACTTCGAGACCTTCAGCGTCCCGGGGCAGTTCGTCCTCGGCACGGACAGCCACACCCCGCTCTGCGGGTCGACGGGCATGCTGGCCATCGGCTCCGGCGGGCTCGACGTCGCGGTCGCGATGGGCGGCGGTCCCTATCACCTGCCCATGCCCAGGATCGCGCGCGTGTGGCTGACGGGCCAGCTCAAGCCGTGGGTGCACGCCAAGGACGTGATCCTCGAGCTGCTGCGCCGCTATTCGGTCCGCGGCGGCAGCGGCAAGATCTTCGAGTACGCGGGACCGGGCGCCGCGACCCTCTCGCTGCCCCAGCGAGCGACCATCTGCAACATGGGCGCCGAGCTGACGCTGACCACCAGCGTTTTCCCATCCGACGAAGCGACGCGCAGCTACTTCGCCCTCTTGGGCCGCGAGAAAGACTGGCAGCCCCTCGCCGCGGACGCCGACGCGGAGTACGACGAGCAGATCGAGCTGGATCTCTCAGCCCTCGAGCCGCTGGTGGCGCTGCCCTCCTCGCCCGACAAGGTCGTGCCCGTGGGCGAGGTCGAAGGCACCGCGCTCGAGCAAGTCATGGTCGGCTCGTGCACCAACTCTTCGTGGGAGGACATGTGGGCCGTGGCCCGGACGATCCGCGGTGAGCGCGTGGCGCCGTCGGTGTCCTTCGTGGTCTTCCCCGGCTCGAGCCGCATCCTCGAGATCATGTCCCGCGAGGGGCTGCTGACGGATCTCCTCGCCGCCGGCGCCTCGGTGTCCGAGCCCACCTGCGGCGCCTGCGCCGGCATCGGGCACGTGCCCGCGACGGGAGGCAAGAGCCTGCGCGCCTTCAACCGCAACTTCGCCGGGCGGAGCGGCGTCAAGGACGACCAGGTCTATCTCTGCTCGCCCCTGACCGCCGCCGCTTCCGCTCTGACTGGGGTCATCACCGACCCGCGCAAGCGCGGCGCCGCGCCCGAGCGCCACTACCCGTCCTCGCTCATCGCTTCCAGCGCCGGCCTCGTGCCGCCGGCGCCTGAGAGCGTGGCCGCATCTACCGTGGTGCTCAAGGGGCCGAACATCAAGGAGGTACCGCGTGGTCGCGCCGTCGAGGCGACGCTGCGCGCGCCCGTGCTGATCAAGCTCGGCGACAAGGTCTCGACCGACGACATCTCACCCTCGGGTACGGCGGCGCTCGTCTTCCGCTCCAATGTCCCGGCCATAGCCGAGTTCACCTTCAGAAACGCCGACGCGGAGTTCGTCGCGCGCGCAAAAGCCGCCGGCACCGGCGTGCTCGTCGGTGGCGAGATCTACGGCCAGGGCTCCTCGCGCGAGGCCGCCGTGCTCGGCCCGCTCCATCTCGGCGTGCGCGCCGTCCTCGCCAAGAGCTTCGCCCGCATCCATCGCGCCAACCTGATCAACTGGGGACTGGTGCCGCTCGAGTTCGACGACCCCGCCGACTACGAGACAGTCAGGCGCGACGACATGCTTCGCTTCGACGACCTGCGCGATGCGCTCCGGGCCGGGCGCACGATAGCGGTGACGAACGAGCGCACGGGCACGGTCTTCCCGGCGCGCTGCGTGCTCACGCCGCGCGAGCGCGACATTCTCCTGGCGGGCGGCCTCCTCGCCCAGACCGCCGCTGCCCCATGACCCAGGCCCGCATCCGCGCCGTCTACATGCGCGGCGGCACCAGCCGCTGCCTCGTCTTCCACGAGGGCGACCTGCCGCCCGCCGGCGTCGAGCGCGACTACATCCTGCTCGCCGCGCTCGGCAGCCCCGATCCCTACGGCCGCCAGCTCGACGGCCTGGGCGGCGGCATCTCGTCGCTCTCCAAGGCCTGCATCATCGGCCCCACCACCCACCCGGGCGCCGACGTGGACTACACCTTCGCCCAGGTCGAGGTGGGCAAGGCGCACGTGGACTACACGGGCAATTGCGGCAACTGCTCCTCCGCCGTCGGACCCTTCGCCATCGAGGAGCGCCTGATCCAGCCCGTGGACGGCGAGACGCTCGTGCGCATCCACAACACCAACACCAAGAAGCTCATCGCCGCGCGCGTGCCGGTGGCCGGCAGCGAGCCGGCGGTGCACGGCGACTTCGCGCTCCCCGGCGTGGCGGGCACGGGCGCGCGCATCGCGCTCGACTTTCTCGAACCGGGCGGCGCGGGCACCGGGCGCCTCCTGCCGTCAGGCAAGACACGCGAGATGGTCGAAGGCATCGAGGCCTCCCTCGTGGACGCCTCCATCCCGATGGTTTTCGTCCGCGCCCGCGATCTCGGCCTCACCGGCACCGAGTCACCGCAGGCCATAGACGGCGACAAGGCGCTTTCCGCGCGGCTCGAGAAGATCCGCGTCGCCGCCTCGCATCTCATGGGCATCCCGGGCAGCGCGGCCACGCCGAAGATCGCCATGGTAACGGCGCCCGTGGATACCGTCGCGCTGGATGGGACGCGCTACGCCGCCAATGCGTATGACGTGGTGGCGCGCGCCATTTCCATGGGCAACTGCCATCGCGCCTTCCCGTTGACGTCCTCCATGTGCCTCGCCGTCGCGGCGCGGATCGAGGGCACGCTGGTCCACGAGTGCTCGACGGCCGCCTCCGCTGCGGACGTCCGCCTCGGCCACCCCTCGGGGGTGCTTCCCCTCGACGCCGCCGTCGCCAGGCAGGGCGGCGACTACGTCGCCGAGCGCGTCACCGTCTACCGCACCGCGAGGCGCCTCATGGAAGGCTGGGTCCGCATTCCTTGAGCTGTAGCCGGCGCTGGACCCCGGCAGCGATCGTTGCGTTCGCTGTCGTCCTCGCAGTCGCCAGCACCTTCAGCCCGGCCTCCGGCCAGCCGGCCGCGGGTCCCTCCCGCGTCGGCATGCTCACTCCGGCCACGTCGGCGACAGCGAAACCGAATTGGGACGCATTTCGCGAGGCGATGAAGGGGCTCGGGTATGTCGAGGGGAAAAACGTCGTCTACGAGTACCGGTCGGCGGAAGGGCAGCCCGAGCGGCTCCCCCAGCTGGCGGCCGAGCTGGTCAAGCTGCCCGTCAAGATCATGGTGGTCGCGAACACTCCGGGCAACCTCGCGGCCAAAAAAGCCACCACGACCATTCCCATCGTCATGGTGGCGGTCGGAGACCCCGTGCGCGTAGGTCTCGTCTCCAACCTGGGGCGGCCGGGCGGGAACATCACCGGGTTCACCAACCTCACCGGCCAGATCACCGCCAAGAGGCTCCAGCTCATCAAGGAGGCTATCCCGACCGCCACGCGCATCGGGGCAATCGGCGACCCCGGCGAACCCAACTCGCTGGTCCAGATCCAGGACGCCCAAGCCGCCTCCCGTGAGCTCAAAGTCCAGCTGCGCGTTTTCACGGTCCGGGAAGTGGCGCAGCTCGAGCCCGCGTTCGAAGCAGCGCGGAGCTGGCGAGCGCAGGCGTTGATCCAGCTCGGGGGGGCTCTCCGAACTTCTCTTCGCGATCGGACGATCGAACTTGCCGCGAAGGCCCGGATCCCCGTCATGTACGCCTCCCGGCTGGACGCGGAAGCAGGCGGGCTCATCGGTTATGGCATCGATCCCGCCGACAACTACCGGCGCGCCGCCGACTACGTGGACAGGATTCTCAAGGGCGCCAAACCGGGTG
The DNA here is from genome assembly GCA_046727015.1 of Candidatus Methylomirabilota bacterium. Classification (GTDB taxonomy): domain Bacteria; phylum Methylomirabilota; class Methylomirabilia; order Rokubacteriales; family CSP1-6; genus AR37. The sequence continues at coordinate 5,579 of JBKPBU010000228.1, forward strand.
AGCTCCCCGTTCAGCAGCCCACGAAGGTGGAGATGGCCGTCAACCTGAAAACCGCCGCGGCCCTCGGCATCAAGAT
>JBKPBU010000229.1:0-2748 GCA_046727015.1 Candidatus Methylomirabilota bacterium
ACGTAGCCTCCGGCGACCGGCCCGACCGCCACGCTCAGGAGCTGCGCCGACTGCACCCGCGCGATCGCCACCGGGACCTTGTCTCGAGGGCACGACACGGTCGCGACGGCCATCGCCATCACCGAGAAGCCCGCGAAGACGCCCTGGAGCGCTCGCGCGACGAAGAGCTGATAGACGGAGGTCACCAGCCCCATTGCGGCGATGATGACGACGAAGCCCGCCAGCGACCGTATCAGCATGAGCTTGCGGCCGACGCGATCCGCGAGCCTGCCCCAGAACGGTCCCAGGAGGCCCGACACGCCGGGCGTGACGGCCATCAGCACGCCGGACCACACCGCGACCTCCGCCGGGTTCGTGACACCCAGCTCCTGGACGTAGAGCGGCAGAAAGGGCGAGAAGAACTGGAATCCGACGAACGCGGTGAAGACGACGAGCGCCAGTGCCCAGACGTTGCGCTGCCAGCCTTCGGCCTCGGGGCGGGGCATCGGCTAGCTGATCATCACGGGCGTCGGCCTCTCGATCGACGGGTCCGGAGGAGCTCCCGCAAGGGAGCTTATCTTGCCGGCCGGAGCGGATGGCCGATCAGAGCGCAGCCGTCCTGAATCCCGCGAATATGTTCCGGCGCTGCCGCTTGTAGAAGTTGCGCCACGTGCTCCGGATAAGCCGCGAGCGGGTGGTCCAGCAGCCTCCCCGCAGCACCTTCTTCTCACCGAAGTACGGCTGGGAATACTCCTTGTAGGGATCGCACACGTACCCGGGATAGGGCTGGAACGTGTCCGCGACCCATTCCCAGACGTTTCCGATCATCTGGCGACAGCCGAGCGGGCTGTCGCCCGCGGCGAGGGCCCGCACATCGATCGTACCTCCTGATCGGTAGTCGAGGCTCGCGCGCGCCGGTGTGGGAGCCTCGTCGCCCCAGGGAAAGCGACGCTTCCGCCCCGTCGCCGGATCGAAGGTGGCGGCGGTCTCCCACTCGGCTTCGCTGGGTAAGCGGCGCCCGGCCCAGCGGCAGTAGGCTTCCGCTTCGTACCAATTGACGTGGACGACCGGGTGCCAGGGCTCGAGGGGCGTGATGGCCGAGAACCGATGTCCGTACCAGCGCCCGTCCCCTCCGCACACCCAGAACATCGGGTGCTCGGCCTCTTCCCTTCGTCGCCAATCCCAGCCGCGACGGCTCCACAGATCACGGCGCCGGTACCCATCATCGTTCACGAACCGCTGGAATTCCGCATTGGTCACCGCGGTCGACGCGATCCGGAAGGGCTTGACCTCGACCGGATGCGCCCACTTCTCGTTGTCGAACACGAAGGGCTCCTCGGGAGATGCCCCGAGCAGAAAGGTGCCGCCGGGCACCGCGATGTCACGAGGCGAATAGGCGGGATCGACCGCCGGAGACGCCGCAGCCGGCTCGTGGCGCGAGAGCGAGGGGAGTGGATAGTGGAGCGTCTGACGGATGAGGGTCAGGTTCTCCGCGTGCATGTCCTCGTGGAGGGCCGCCAGCCGGTAGAAGTAGGCTTCGACCGCGCTCGGTTCTCGGGACTCCAGGCGGCCGGTGGCGCGCCGCAGGACTTCGGTGATATAGGCCAGCGTCCGGGCGCGTGAGGGAAATTGATGCTCCCAGCGTCGCGTGTAGCGGACGTTGAAGGCATCGTAAATCCCGTCGGATCCCGGCAGCAGCGTGGGTTGCCCGTCCAGGTGACGGGTAATCCAGTACTCCTGGAACCAGCCGACGTGGCCCATCTCCCAGATCGGCGGCTCGATGAAATGAGCGCGCGTCCCCAGCATTTCGGGCTCCGTCAGCCCGTCGAGGAGCTCGAGCTCGGTGCGGCGCGCGTCGACCAGGTCGCCGAGCAGGCCATCGGCCGTGTCGCCAAGATTACGGTCGTTCATTGTGAGATTGGGCATGCTGCCGGCCCCCGCACGCCCGTCGGGATATTACCAAGATTCTTGACCGACCTATCGGAATATCCCCTCTGACCAGAATGACCGGAAGTGAGATCTGGACGGTGGCGACCACGGGTTACGACGTCAGCTGGGCGTGGAGTTGACATTGGCGGGCGGCGCAGCGAGAATGCGGGCCACATGAAGGAACTCAGCACCCCGACCGCGACCCTGTTCCTGATCTAGGCGCGCGCCTCCGCGGCGCGCGCCCACAGCCTCTCCTGTAACCCCGGGGAGGCTTTTTTGTTTCTAGCGAAAGGAGGCTCTCGTGGCTCGCAACGCAGGCCGCGCCGAGCCGGCCCGGTACGACCACGGCGAGGTGGAACCGCGCTGGCAGCGCTTCTGGAACGAGCATGCAACTTTCCGGGCGGTCCGTCGCCCGGGCCGAGCGAAGAGGTATGTCCTTGACATGTTCCCCTATCCCTCGGCCGCCGGACTCCACGTCGGCCACCCTGAGGGGTACACGGCGACCGACATCGTCTGCCGGCACCTGCGGATGCGTGGCTACGACGTGCTGCACCCGATGGGCTGGGACGCGTTCGGGCTACCGGCTGAGCAACACGCCATCCGTACCGGCACGCACCCGACCGCGACGACGCGTGAGAATGTCGCCACATTCAAGCGCCAGCTGAAGATGCTGGGCTTCAGCTACGACTGGGCGCGGGAAATCGACACGACGGACGCCCAGTACGTCCGCTGGACGCAGTGGATCTTCCTCAAGCTGTTCGAGCGCGGGCTGGCGTACCAGGACGAAATCCCGGTCAACTGGTGCCCTGGGCTCGGCACGGTGCTGGCCAACGAGGAGGT